>JACNJL010000028.1 GCA_014382585.1 Limisphaerales bacterium
CTCGAGGCCTTCTTCTCCCATGCCTTCTCCCATTCCCTCGAGACCTTCTTCACCAAAACCTTCGCCCATTCCCTCCATTCCTTCAAGGCCTTCACCGAATCCTTCCATGCCTTCACCCATGCCTTCACCGAACCCTTCCATGCCTTCACCGCCGCTCATACCTTCGCCGAAGCCCTCCATGCCTTCGAGGCCTTCTTCGCCCATACCTTCCCCCATTCCTTCAAGGCCTTCTTCGCCCATTCCTTCCCCCATTCCTTCCTCAAAACCTTCCATTCCTTCACCAAATCCTTCTAGGCCTTCTTCGCCCATACCTTCTCCCATACCTTCTTCCATTCCACCTTCACCAAATCCTTCCATACCTTCCCCCATTCCCTCGAGGCCTTCTTCTCCCATGCCTTCTCCCATTCCCTCGAGACCTTCTTCACCATAACCTTCTCCCATTCCCTCGAGACCTTCTTCACCATAACCTTCTCCCATTTCTTCCCCGAACCCTTCCATGCCCTCACCCATACCTTCGAGACCTTCTTCGCCCATGCCTTCTCCCATGCCTTCGAGGCCTTCTTCGCCCATACCTTCCCCCATTCCTTCAAGGCCTTCTTCGCCCATTCCTTCCCCCATTCCTTCCTCAAAACCTTCCATTCCTTCACCAAATCCTTCTAGGCCTTCTTCGCCCATACCTTCTCCCATACCTTCTTCCATTCCACCTTCACCAAATCCTTCCATACCTTCCCCCATTCCCTCGAGGCCTTCTTCTCCCATGCCTTCTCCCATTCCCTCGAGACCTTCTTCACCAAAACCTTCGCCCATTCCCTCCATTCCTTCAAGGCCTTCACCGAATCCTTCCATGCCTTCACCCATGCCTTCACCGAACCCTTCCATGCCTTCACCGCCGCTCATACCTTCGCCGAAGCCCTCCATGCCTTCGCCGTAGCCCTCCATGCCTTCGCCGTAGCCCTCCATACCTTCGCCGAAGCCTTCCATGCCTTCCATCCCTTCGCCGCCGCCCATTTCCCCTAAACCTTCGCCCATGCCTTCGCCATAACCGCTCATTCCGCTTTCGTTTGTGCCAACTCCACCGTAGCCGCCGGTGCCTTCTTCAATTGTCGTTTGAAATTCTCCGGTGACTTCGCCGGTCAGGGTGTTCAGCCGACGATAGCCGGGAACAAATGAAGGGACTAATACAGTGGAACTTCCTGGGCCTGACACCGTTTCGGTGCCTTCGTGACCATTCGCTGCCGTGCCTGCCGTTACTGGAACTTCCTGCATCCAAGGCGGGAGTAGTACGCCGCCGCCGTAGGGTTGGCGCATTGTGGCCCGCACTCCGGTTCCGCTTACTTCATTGACATTGGGATCGGTGTTTTCGCCGCCGCCTTCGAGTCCGGGAATGGTTACCGGACCTTCCTGAGCATGCAGATTTATGACCGAAATGACGAAGATGGCGAGAGTCGCGAGAAGTGTGCGGGCTGAATTTTTCATAACCGTGTTTAGATTAGGTGGGCAGGACCATCCTGTCCACATAATTTAGGACGTTTCACTAAGTATTCCTGGTTACAATTGATACGGCATTTTTTGAAAAAAATGATACTGACGGGTTGAGGCGATGAATCGGATTGAGTCCGCTAACACCCTCGCCTACACTGCGCCCCGCGCGGAAGGGTGGCTGAGTCCGGTCGAAGGCGCTCGATTCGAAATCGAGTGAACGGGGAACCGTTCCGTGGGTTCGAATCCCACCCCTTCCGCCATTTGCCATTTTCGCCCTGTTTTCAATGAAAACCATCGATATGCACGTCCATATGGTAGGCAATGAAGCCAGTGGAAATGGCTGTTGGATTCGTGTGACGCCGGGCAAATACCCCCTCTACGCGCTGATGTTGCACAAGTTGGGCGTACCGGTGCGGGCGCTGCGGGCGGCTGATTTTGATGATTTGTACCGCGACCGGCTGCTCCATTATATACGGGATTCGGCCGTGGATGCCGTTTGCCTTTTAGCACAAGAAGCAGTTTATGACACAAAAGGCAGTTTGCTAAAAAACCACGGGAGCGCATTTGTGCCCAATGACGTCGTTTTGCGACTGGCCAAGGAGCATCCGGAATTTCTCCCCGCCGTGTCCATCCACCCTGCTCGGCCCGACGCGATGGATGAACTGAATCGCTGCCTCGACGCCGGCGCGGTGATGATGAAGTGCCTGCCCAATTGCCAGAACATTGATTGCAACAATCCGCGCTTCAAACCGTTTTGGGATCGAATGGCCGAAGCGGGATTGCCTTTTTTGGCGCACACCGGCGGCGAGCACACGCTCGAAGTGATCAATGCCGAATACGCCAACCCCAAAACTTTGCGGCTGCCACTCGAGTGCGGCGTCAACGTCATCGCCGCCCACGCCGCCACCGGCAGCGGGCCGTTTGATCCGAACTACCTTCCCACCCTCGTGCAAATGATGCGCGACCACAAAAATTTGTATGCCGATTCCAGCGCCCTCAACGTCCCCACCCGAAGCCACGGCCTGCGCCCTTGTTTGGAAAACGAACTCCTCGCTTCACGCACCGTGCACGGCAGCGATTACCCCGTGCCCACTTCTCCATCCTGGGCGTGGCTGCGGGGCCTCATCGACAGCGATCAACTCGCCACCCTCCGCAACATCCAAAACCCCATCGAGCAGGATTACCAAACCAAAGTCGCAATGGGTTTCCCAGCCGAACACTTCACGCGCATCAACCCGTTGTTGCGAACGACCGGCTAAAGCAATTCCTTCAACGCCGCCAAAACGCGGTTGACATTTGCTTCGCTGGAGGAATGGCCCATCAGGCCGATGCGCCAAACTTTTCCGGCAAGAGGCCCAAGGCCGGGGCCGATTTCGATGCCATGATCGTTGAGCAATGCTGCGCGCACGGCAGCTTCGTCAGTGCCATTGGGGATGGTCACGGCGTTGAGTTGCCAAAGTTGATGGCCTTCCTGCGAGGCGATGCCAAGGCCCATCTCGGCGAGGCCAACCCGAAGCGAATTGTGGTTGCTCTCGTGACGGGCCCAGCGGCGTTCAAGGCCTTCTTCAAGCACCAGGCGAAGGGATTCGTGCAGCGCGTAGTTCATTGAAATGGGCGCGGTATGGTGATATGCGCGTGCGCCTTCACCCCAATAATTAGCCAAAAGATTGACGTCGAGATACCAGCTTTGTACGCCTTGCGAACGCGCGCGGATGGTGTCCATCGCAGCTTCACTGAAGGAAACCGGCGAAAGTCCGGGCGGACAACTGAGGCATTTTTGGGTGCCGCTATAAATGGCGTCTACTTGCCAGTCGTCTACGCGCACAGGGCAACCGCCGAGTGAGGTGACTGCATCGAGCAACAGCAACGCGCCGGTGTCGTGCACGATTTTTGAAATGTCTTCTATGGGCGTCAGCGCGCCGGTCGAGGTCTCGGCGTGGACGATGGCGACAAGTTTGGGTTTTGTGGTTTCCAGCACAGCGGCGATCTGCGCGGGTTCAATGATCCGACCCCATTCGGATTCCACGCGGGTGACTTTCGCACCGCAGCGTTCGGCCACATCCGCCATTCGCGTTCCGAATACGCCGTTGATACCGACGACCACTTCATCGTCCGGCTCAATTAGGTTCACAAAACAAAACTCCATCCCCGCGCTGCCGGTGCCACTCACGGGAAAGGTCATTTCATTTTCCGTAAGCATCACCGCGCGCAGCATCGATTTGATTTCCTCCATCATCAAAATGAACGATGGATCAAGATGCCCCACCAACGGCCGGCCCATCGCCTCCAAAACGGACGGCGCCACATCACTGGGGCCCGGGCCAAGAAGGGTACGGGCGGGTGGAAAAAATTGTTCAACATTCATGCGCGCGCACCGTAGCCGTCCGCCTCGACACCCGCAATGGTTTTTGGCACGGTGCCTCGGCTATGGCGCACACGAACCTCATCGGCGAACTGCAATCCATCGTTGGCGTGGAGGCCGTGTTGTCCGCCGAGGAAGAATTGCTGGTGTACGAATGCGATGCGTACACTTTGGAGAAAAATTTACCCACCGCCGTGGTTTTGCCGAGTAGTACCAAGGAAATCGTGGCCATCGTAAAACTCTGCAACCGGCTGAAGCTTCCCATCATTCCGCGCGGCGCGGGCACCAGCCTCAGCGGCACGGTGTTGGCGGTGGATGGCGGTGTGATGATCGCCCTCACGCGAATGAACCGCGTGCTCAACGTCGATGCCCGAAACCGGCGCGCGCTCGTCGAAGCCGGCTGTGTCAACGCGTGGATCACCCGCGATGCCGCGCCGCACGGACTCTTCTTCGCGCCCGATCCTTCCAGCCAATCCGCCTGCACCATCGGCGGCAACGTGGCCACCAACTCCGGCGGCCCGCACACGCTCAAGAATGGCGTCACCACCAATCACGTGCTCGGATACGAAATGGTATTGGCCGACGGCACGGTGGAATGGCTCGGCACCGAGCCGGATGGCGGCGAGAAATTGGACGGCTACGATTTGCGTGGCGCGGCGATTGGCTGCGAGGGAATGTTCGGCGTGGTCACGCGCGTGCTCGTGCGGCTGATGAAAACGCCGCCTGCGTTCAAAACGTTCCTCGGAGTATTTGAAAGTGTGGATGACGCCAGCCAGGCCGTCAGCGACATCATCCGTGCAGGCATCGTGCCCGGAGCGTTGGAGATGATGGATCAGCTCATCACTCAAGCTGTGGAGGAGGCGTATCACTTCGGTTTCCCGCTTGATGCCGGCGCGGTGCTCATCGTGGAACTCGATGGCTTACGCGACGGCATTGAGGCGCAAGGCAAACAGGTCGAAAAAATTTGCCACCAACACAACGCGCGCGAAATCCGCGTGGCCAAGGATGACACTGAGCGCGCCGCAATCTGGAAATGCCGTAAACGCGCCTTTGGTGCCATTGGCCGGCTCAGCCCAAACTACGTCACGCAAGACGGCGTGGTGCCGCGCAGCAAACTGCCGGAGATTATGCGCTTTATCCGCGCCACCAGCGAAAAGCATGGCCTGCGGATCCCGAATGTTTTCCACGCGGGCGACGGAAACATTCATCCATTAATTTTATATGATGAACGCAAGCCGGGCGAAACCAAACGCGCGTTGGCCGCGGGTCACGATATTTTGGAAAAGTGCATCGCGCTCGGCGGCAGCGTCACCGGCGAGCACGGCATCGGCGCGGAGAAAATTGATTTCATGCCCAAACAGTTTTCGGCCGACGACCTCGACGCCATGAAAATGCTGCGCCACGCCTTCGACCCCGGCCAACGCTGCAACCCGCACAAAATATTCCCGGGCGGCAAACGCTGCGCAGAATTCGCACCCCGCAAACAAGCCCACGCATGACCCTTACCCCGAACAACATCGAGCAACTTCGGGAACAACTTCCGAATGCAACGGCGGTGAAGGCCTTCGACTTGTCAGCCATTGGCGAGTTGATTAAGCACGTGCCGGAAGATATGACGGCGACGGTGCAAGCGGGAATGAACTTGAGCGATTTCCAAACACAACTGGCGCTGCAAAACCAATGGCTGCCGGTGGATCCGCCCTGCCCAAACACGCTCTCCATTGGTGCACTACTCGCGGGCAACGCCACCGGCCCGCGCCGGTTTGGCTTTGGCTCCGTGCGCGATTGGCTGATTGGCATCGCGGTAGTGTTACCCGATGGACGGCTGGTTCGCAATGGCGGCAAGGTGGTCAAAAATGTCGCGGGCTTTGATTTGTGCAAACTGTTCGTCGGCAGCCGCGGCACGCTCGGGGTGATTGTGGAGGCCACATTCAAATTACTTCCCAAACCCGAAGCGGAAGTGTTTCTCAAAAAAGAATGTGCCTCGCTCGATGACGCGGAGGATTTACTGCAGAAACTTTGGGAATCGGATTTACAACCGCACGTGCTCGACCTCCATCGTCTCGATGGGCACCCCGTCAACTTGGTGACCGGCTTTGCAGGCGCGCGCGCGGATGTTGAGGCACAAACAAAAGCCGCCAGCAATCTCGGCCTGCTCAAGGAAACCAATCTGGATTACGACACAGCATTCCAGCTCACCGCGCACGGGACCGAGTCGGTCGCACCCGCCGATACAATCAGTTTCCTCCGTTCAATACCCAACTGCGATTTTGCCGCGCGCGCGGGCAATGGAGTGGTTCATTTGCGTGGCCGGCGCAGCGAACACGAGCCATCCGCTTTGGAGCGACGCATCAAAGACACCTTCGATCCCAAAGGCATTTTGCCCACGCTATGATCGAGCCTTTCATCGACGAAGATAAGTCGCTCGCTTGCGTGCACTGCGGCCTGTGCCTTTCGGCCTGCCCCACGTATTTGGAAACCGGCAATGAAAACGATTCGCCGCGCGGCCGCATTTATCTGATGCGCGCCCTACAATCCGGTCGCCTGCCAATGGAGGCCACCACCGTCCGATCCATCGACCGCTGCCTCGGCTGCCGCGCTTGCGAAAGCGCGTGCCCCAGCGGCGTGGAATACGGCTACCTCCTCGAGCACACCCGCGATCACATCGAGCACCACCACCGGCGCGGGTGGTTCCAAACCCTTCTGCGCCGCATCGCCATCGAACAAGTGCTCCCCTTCCCCAACCGGTTAAAACTGGCATTGTTCTTCGGCAGGCTAATGAAGCGGCGACCCTTCATTTGGTTCGCTCCCCGAATGGCGCGCGAGGCGTTGGAATTGGTTCCCGAACATTCTCCCGCATCGAGAACCCCAAAACAAAACCCCGCCACCGCCCAACCCGCGAGTGGGCAAGTCGGCTTCATCGAGGGCTGCGTGATGCAGGTGATGTTTGCCCGCACCAACGAAGCCACCGTGCAATTGCTCAATCAAGATGGCTGGGACGTGCACTGCCCCGAAGGCCAAGCTTGCTGCGGCGCGCTCTACGCGCACTGCGGCCAGCTCGCCAAAGCCCGCGCTTGCGCCCGCCGCAACATCGCCGCCTTTGAATCGCAAAACCTCAAGGCCATCATCATCAACGCCGCAGGCTGCGGCAGCACCTTAAAAGAATACGGCCAGCTCCTCGCCGACGATCCTGAATGGGCCGAACGCGCCACTGCCTTTAGCGCCAAGGTCAAAGATTTGACCGAGTGGATTTCCCAAGAGACAGGAAACAAGAATCAGAAACTGGAATGCAAAGTCACGTATCACGATGCGTGTCACTTGGCGCATCCACAAGGGATCACACTTGAACCACGAGCACTCGTCCAAGCCGTGGCGGGAGCAAACTTTGTCGAATTAAACGAAGCGGATGTGTGCTGCGGCAGCGCCGGAAGTTACAACCTCACCGAACCGGAAATGGCCGCGCGCCTGCAGAAACGAAAAACCAAAAACATCCTCGCCACCGGCGCCGACATCGTGGTCACCACCAACCCCGGCTGCCTCCTCCAAATCCAAGCCGGCCTAAAAAAAGCCAACCCAAAAATCCGCGTGATGCACATTGCGGATTTTCTGTCTAATTCCCTCGCCGAATAACCTGACCGGGACCGGCGGCATTGTGGCGATCATTTTCGACCACTGCTTTTCCATTCACCAAAACTAAGCGGAAGCCGGTGGCGTATTGGTGGGGGGCTTTGAAGGTGGCGTTGTCTTTTATTTTGGCGGGATTGAAAACGACGATGTCAGCGGCGAAGCCTTTGCGGAGTTCGCCTCTGCCTTTGAGTTGGAAGGTGCGGGCGGGGAGGCTTGTGAGTTTGCGAATGGCTTCTTCGAGCTTGAGTTGTTTTTGGTCGCGCGCGTAGCGGGCGAGGAAGCGGGCGGCGTTGCCGTAGCCGCGCGGGTGTGGCACGCCGACTTCAAAGGCGCGCACGCTGCTGTCGCTGGCGAACATCGTGTGCGGATGACGCAGGAACGCGCGCGCGTCGTCCTCGTGCATTCCATGGAAGACCGCGCTTGCGCCGCCGTTCATTTCCACTTCAAAGATGAGTGAGATTTGGTGATCAAGGTCATGGTTGTCGTAGCGCAGCTTGGCGGCTTCTTTGACATTGAGGCCGTTGAGGCGTTGATCTTTTTTGTAATAAGCAATGACGGCGTATGCGTAATCCTCGCGTTGGCGATGACGCAGGCGGTCTTTCATCCAAGCAACAGTTTCGCTGTGAATTTTGGCGTTGGTGATGCGTTGAGAAAATGCTTTTGCCCCTCCGACGATCAATGCGTCGGGCAGCAACTGGTGGAGGCTCGTGCTCGATGCGGTGTAGGCGTATTGATCGTGTGTGAGGCGGATGCCTTCGGTGCGAGCGCGATCGAGGCGGGCGAGCAGTTGCGGATGCTTGCCCCACATTGGACGACCGGCGAGTTTGAGATGCGAAATGTGCGCGGGCAATTTGGCTTGCGCGGCGATGGTGCAGACCTCGTCGATGGCATTGAAAATATTGGTGCCTTCACTGCGTATATGGCTCGCGTAAATTCCACCGTGAGCGGCGACGGTTTTGGAGAGGGCAACCAGTTCATCGGTTTTAGCAAAAACACCGGGCAGATAAATGAGACCGGTGGACATTCCCAACGCCCCGTCTTCCATTGCCTTGGCGATGTGTTTTTGCATCACGGCCAATTCCGTCGCATTGGGCGGGCGGCGGATTGAGCCACCCATCACCTGGCCGCGCACGGTTCCGTGGCCGATGAGACTGGCGATGTTGGGGGAGAATCCATTCTTCTCAAGCTTGGCATAAAACTCGCCGAGGTTGAGCTTCGATGAGCCGCAGTTGCCGAGCACCAAAGTCGTGACGCCCATTCGCAGAAAGTTTTCCGCCTTCGGATGGTAGACGATGTTCTCGGCGTGGGTGTGGACGTCGATGAAACCGGGGGCGATCGCGAGCCCGTTGACGTCGATGATTTTTCGCGGGCCACCGGCGCGGGCTACATTGCCGATGGCGATGATGCGACCGTTTTGGATGGCGACATCGCCTTTGAATGGCGCGCGTCCGGTGCCGTCGTAAACCAAGCCGTTGCGCAGGACGAGATCCGGCGCGGCGTTTACGCTAAACGCAAAACAAAGAGTGGCGAGAAGCACCCGCATTTTAGGCCTCGCCGATTTGGGCGGCGTAGCCGGCCGCATCGAGGAGGTGGGCGGTGTCGGGTTCGCCGTTGAGTTGCAGTTTGAAAAACCAACCCTCATCGAAGGGGCTGTCGTTGGCGAGCTCGGGGGTGTCCGCGAGTGCGGCGTTAATTTCCAGCACGGTGCCGCCCACCGGCGCGTAAAGGTCGCTGGCGGTTTTTACGGATTCCACCACGGCGCAGTTGTCGCCCGTGGCAAGCACGCGACCGGCCTCGGGCAGCTCCACGAAGACCACATCGGTCAGCTCGGCTTGCGCGTGGTCGGTGATGCCGATGGTGGCGGTGTCGCCCTCGATGCGAATCCATTCGTGGCTCTTGGCGTATTTCAGGTTGTCGGGAATGTTGCTCATTGTTTTTTGTATAAAGGTTTTTTGCAAACGGTCGCGGGGTAACGTTTCCCGCGAATGGAAATATCAATGACGGTGCCTTCCCGCGCGCGGTCGATGTGCACTTGCGCCATCCCGATGCCGCAGCCGAGCGAGGGGCTTTGCGTGCCACTGGTGACCACGCCGATGACCGGATCCGTTTCCTGCGGCTTAAGTCCAGCGTGGGCGACGGACCACACTTCTTTTCTGGCTTCGAGATTATTGTACACTTCGTAACCCTGACGCGGAGGCGGAGAATTGCCGTTCATTTTGAAGGCCACGATTTTCTTTTTTGGGCGCTCGTCTTTTTGTTTCATCAACGCGCTGCGGCCGGTGAATTTGCCTTTGTCCACCTTCACAAAATAACCGCATCCCGCCTCGATGGGCGAAAGCGATTCGCTAAGTTCGTGCCCGTAAAGCGGATAACCCATCTCCAGCCGCAACGTATCGCGCGCGCCCAATCCGGCGGGCACAATGCCGTGGGGTCGACCGACTTCCAGCACTTGATCCCACAACGCCGCAAGCTGTTCATTGGGCGCGATGATTTCAAAGCCTTCTTCGCCGGTGTACCCTGTGCGCGCCACATACACTTCCCCCGAACCAAATCGCCATGCATCCACTTGATTTTTCACAAGATCGCCTGGCCGCGCTGCGCTGATGAGTCCATCGCCGTGGAAGAGTTCGTCGATAAACAAAAGCGCCGCCGGGCCTTGCACGGCAACGGCGCCGATTTGAGCCGATTGATCTTCCACCTTCACCCTACGATCCTCGCCGCGATTGCTCGCCTGAAATTCCAGCCAATGAAGATCGGCGCTGATCCGCGTGGCGTTCACCATCAACAGAAACGCCTCGCTCGCGATGCGGTAAACGTAAAGGTCATCAACCACCCCGCCGCTCTCGTTGCACATCAACGTGTACTGGCCTTCGCCCACGGCGAGCAGCCCGATGTCATTGGTTAGCGCTTGGTTTAGAAACTCAGACGCGTGTGCGCCGCCCACCCAGATTTCGCCCATGTGCGAAATATCAAACACGCCCGCCGCCGCGCGCACCGCCTGATGCTCGGCCACGATGCCAGCGTATTGCACCGGCATTTCCCAGCCGCCAAAATCAATGCAGCGCGCGCCCAGCTCGAGGTGTTGCTGATAGAGTGGCGTACGCTTTGGCATGACAATTTAACCCGCGGGATTATCCCCACTTCTCGATCATCATTTGCTCTTTGCCTACGCCAAGGCCATCCCGCACCAGGTTGGTGGCGAAATCCACGAGCGCGTTCGGGCCACACGCGTAGAAAATTGTGTTCTCCAAATCACCGACTTGCTCCTTCACCCAAGCCGAATCAATACGCCCGCGACGGCCTTCCCACGGATCGTTATCGGCAAGGCGAGTGCAGGTGACGAGGAATTCAAAATTGGGGTTCTCCTTTTCCAGCTGACGAAATTCCTCATCAAAAATCACATCGTGCGTTGTACGCACGGAATAAAGCACTGTGATTTTTGTAGCCAACTTCAACTGCGTGGCTTCGCGCACAAACGCGCGGAACGGCGTCACGCCCGAACCACCAGCAACGCAAATCAAATGTTTATCCGGCGGGTCAAGCACCGGCAGAAATTTACCCGTCGGCTCGATGACCCACAGAGAATCGCCCTCCTCCGCCCAGTCCACGAGGCTGGTGCCCATTTTACCATCGCGTTTGATGGTAATTTCGAAATGGCCGCGGTCCAGCGCACTGCTCGAGAGCGAATACGCGCGTTTATACTTTTGCTTGTGCGGCCAATAAACGGTGATGAACTGCCCCGTCAAAAAATCCACCTCGTAACCCTCCGGCCATTTCAGGCGCAGAGTTTTTGTGTCAGGCAACTCCATCGTTGCCCGTTCTATCTCCATTTCTACTCGTAGCTTGGCCATTTAAAAAAGTTTAGACAAATAAACACACCCCACCGACGGTTAATCAATTATGGATTCACCAGCCCGTGAAGCGCGGGCGGAGTGTCGGCAAACGCGCGGCGCGCTTCAAGCCTGATTTTGTAGTGGCTCAGGATTTTGCAGCGTAGCTGCCTCCACCACATTCGCCGGTGGAGCCTCAGCCTCGGCAGCTTTGAGGCGTTGCGCCACCTCCGCAGCGAGCACATCATATGCCGCCGTGCCTAAGCCATCCGGATCGTAATACAATGCAGGTTTGCCGTGACTCGGCGCTTCCGCCAAACGCGTGGCGCGCGGGATGGTGGTATCGAAAATCAATTCTGAAAAATGCTCGCGCACTTCCTCCAACACCTGTTGCGAAAGGCGCGTGCGACCGTCGTACATCGTCATCACGATGCCCAGAATGTGCAGCCCCGGATTATCGCCCGTGTCGTGCATTTGTTTGATCAGGCGCGTTACCATCGAGATGCCTTCCAGCGCGTAGTACTCGCACTGTAGCGGAACCAAAACACTATCCGCCGCCGCAAACGAATTCAGCGTTAACGACCCAAGCGAAGGTGGGCAATCGATTAAAATCACGTCATACACATTTGCCATTTTCACCGAATCCAACGCGCCCTGCAGTCGGTGCAAATGATCTTCCATTCGCGGCAGATCAATCTCCGCCCCGCATAAATCCACCTCACTGGGAATCACCGAAAGATTAGGAAACTCCGTGCGCACGATTTGATCCGTCAGCAACGCATCGCCGACGAGCACTGGATACGCACTGCCGCCTTCGCGTTTTTCCACACCCACGCCACTGGTTGCATTCGCCTGCGGATCCAAATCCAAAAGCAGCACGCGCTGTCCTTGATTTGCCAAACACGCGGCAAGGTTGATTGATGTTGTGGTTTTCCCAACCCCTCCCTTTTGGTTGGCCACGGCAATAATATGAGTCGCCATACCCGAAGGGTAAAAACCCCGCCCCCATTCACCGAGTAAAACTTATGCACGGCATATTTGGTAGAGACACGCAGAATCACATCCCTGCCATCATCCCAACTTATCCACAAACGCGAATAACCCATCCGTTGGCACGTGTTTTGCTCAAACGGTCGCCATGAACGATAACATCGATTTACAGGGGGAAAATGACGGAATTATTCAAAACCCGCGTGAACTTCACGCGGGCAGCGCAGAATCCACACAAGCCACCCAAGCCCCATCCAGCAAGCGCTTCGAGATGATGCTCGCCGGCGCCGCCTCCCTCACCCTCGTCGCCTTCCTCCTCGCCCTCTGGAAAATCATCGCTTAAAGCACGGTTAGGCAAAGGAAAATACACAAGAAAGCAGGATGTTCAGGATTTTTTTGATCCTATCCATCATAAACATCGTTGCTCAATAGCGCCCCATCTTCATTTCATCTGGGACCCAGCTTAAATCACTCCCCCATTTTCGCCAGCACGGCTTTGGATTGAAGCAGATGAGGATGGGTGGGCAGCAGGGTTCGGATTTGAATTGCGTGGGCGCGATGGAAGAGGCGTTTGGCTTCCGCCACCTGCCCGAGGCCTTGGCGGGCTTCGCCCATTAGGTATTGCGTACGTGCGAGGTTGGGATGATTGGTTGCAATTCCCAGCTTCAATATTTCGGCCATGTGCTCTTCGTGCATGCGCAATGCTTTCTGATATTGCTTCTCCGCCAACAATAAGTTTCCGCAAACGCGAAGGAAATTAGAACGGTGATTGCCAAATTGCTTACCAGTTGGATCATCTGTTTTCAGAATGGCTTCGGCACGGGCAAGCAGTGCGTTGGCTTCCTTCAAATCCGGCTCGGGCCGCTGGATGCAGAGCTTAGCCGTATTGCAAAAGATCAGGCTCATCTGCAAGTGCTGTTCCCCGTAAATTTTGATCCCCAACGCCATTGATTTCTCCATAAACTCCATCGCCTTGCGATGCTCCCCTTGTTTGGCGAGGGCTTGGGCAAGGTTATTATACACCAACGGGATGCCTACCCCTTCGGCACCCTGCAACACCAAAACGATGCCAAGTTGTGTTTGAAAATAGGCGAAAGCCCGTTTGAAATTTCCAATATCCGAATACGAAGCGCCTAATTCTCCATAAGCTGTGAGCACCGGATTGGAGGTTGGTCCAAAATGTTGAAGCCAAATGGGCAGCGCGGCCAATAGATGTTTTTGGCGGGCCGCAAAATCACCGCGTCGACTGGATTCATGCGCAAGTTGCGTATAGCCGTCCGCGATGTTGGGATGGTGTGGGCCGAGATGACGCAACCAAATAACCAGCACCGCCTCCAAATGTTTAGACGCCGCCTCGTGGCGACCCATTTTCCGCAAGGTCCGGCTCAGCCCATACCGAATGTATGCCACCTGCCGCCAGCGTGGTTTGGGCAATGCCTCTTCCTTCGACAATGCTTCAGCAAAGAATTCCTGCGCCTGCTTGTACCGGCCACTGTCATAGGCGGTTTTGGCTTTGAACATCCCAAAACTCATCTCCGGCGTAGGATCAGCTTTGGGATCCGGATTAATGATTGGCAGCGCGAGTGTTGCGGGCGGAGCTGTGGTTAAGGTTTTAGCGGGATTCAAGGGGCGCGGAGCACCACACCCGGCCAAGCCACCGGCAAGAAAGGGAATTAGGATTAGAGCATTTGCTTTCATCGCCCCCACCTTAACACGACCAGCCGGAATTAGCCCCATTGATTATTTCGGGTTGTTCATTGATGGAATCAATATTGCCCGCGACTGGACAGCTGAAGCGCTTTGCCTTATGGCTCGGTGCGTGACTTTTTTGGATGAGTTTAATGAGCTGGATGTGGCGGGGCTGCGGATGGTGGCTTTGGAGGCGGAGGAGCCGGTGGTTTTGGATAGTGTGCACACGGGACGACCGACGTTGCGGGATTTTGCGCATTTGATTTCGCCGACGGGGGCGAGCCATTTAGAGGCGCTGGCGGGAAGGTCACGCAGTATTACGCAGCAGCGGTTTGGGAAAACGATTCGGTTGTTTGCGCCGCTTTATCTTTCCAATGAGTGCATCAATAATTGCAGCTACTGCGGGTTCTCGCGCGATAACGCGATCTTGCGCGTAACGCTTTCGCTGGAGGAAGTGCGGCGCGAGGCGGCGGCGCTGGCAGCGCAGGGGTTTCGCAATGTACTGCTGGTGGCGGGCGAGCACCCGAAGTTTATCTCCAATGGTTACCTGCGGGAATGCGTGGGGGCACTGCACGAATCGGTGCCAAGCTTGTCGCTGGAATTGGGGCCAATGGAAGAGGACGAATACCGTCCATTGGCCGCCGCGGGTGCGGAGGGTTTGGTGGTCTATCAGGAAACGTACGACCGTGCGGCGTACGCGGAATTTCACACGTCGGGGCCCAAGCGCGATTTCGATTGGCGGCTGGCCACGGCGGAGCGCGCGTATGCGGGGGGCTTCCGGCGGCTGGGCATCGGCGCGCTGTTCGGCCTAAGCGATTGGCGCGCGGAAGCGCTCGCGCTGGCCGCCCACGCGCAGTGGTTGCTGCGGCATTGCTGGAAGGCGCAAGTGACGTTGTCGCTACCGCGCCTGCGCCCCTGCGCAGGAAGTTTTGAATCCCGCGAATCGTTAAGTGACCGCGAGCTGACGCAGTTGATTTGCGCGCTGCGGATTTTCCTGCCCGACGTGGGGCTCGTGCTATCGACCCGCGAACCGGCAGCCCTGCGCGACGGGCTGATCCCGCTGGGGATCACAATGATGAGCGCGGGCAGCCATACGGAACCGGGCGGCTACACCGGCGCGGGTCGCGAAAATTTACATCACACCGAACGCGGTCGCATTGTGGAATTGGCCGAGGGTTCCAGCGAATGGGCCACGCAACAATTTGAAATCGCCGATGAACGCAGCCCCAAAGCGGTGGCCAAACAAATCAGCGCGCTGGGTTATGAGCCAGTTTGGAAAGATTGGGACACGGCCTTGACGGTTTAGATCTTGAGTGTATCATCCCTCCTCCCGCCGATGATTAAGCGCTTTCGCCAATATTGGAAAAACCGTACCACACGTCGACGGTTTTTGCTGGGCACCGCCGGCGGCGGTATGACGGCAATGGGCTCAGGCTACGCCTACATGCGCCTGTGGGAAAGCGGCTGGCTTGAGGTCAACCGCCGCGAGGTGAAACTCAACCCACCGCACGCGCTGGAAACGCCCATTAAGGTTTTGCATCTCTCAGATTTGCACGCCTCCAAAGTGGTGAGCCTCGCGTACCTGCGCCGCGCGCTGAAGATGGGGCTGGAATTGCAACCGGATTTAATTTGCATCACGGGCGACTTCATCACGTGGAAATTCAAACGCTACGCGGAATACGCCGAAGTGCTCTCGCAACTCTCGACCGCCGCGCCCACGTTTGCCTGCCTTGGCAATCACGATGGCGGCCCGTGGGCATCCGGCAAAATGAAACTCGGGAACGACGACGCGGGCGAAGTACGCGAACTGCTCACTGCTTCCAACATCAAACTCCTCCACAACACACACACCACGGCAACCATTCACGGGCAGGAAATCAATCTCGTTGGCGTGGGGGATTTATGGAACCGCGAGTGCGAACCGGAACCCGCCTTTGCCGGCCTAAATACCACCCGCCCCACCCTTTTACTTTCGCATAACCCCGACACCAAAGATCAGCTCGCCGCGTTCCCGTGGCAACTGATGCTGAGCGGCCACACCCACGGCGGCCAGCTTTACCTGCCGGGACTGGGTGCACCGTTGGCACCGGTGAAGAATAAAAAATTCGTGCGCGGCCTGCACCGGCTTGATACCCGCTGGCTGCACATCAGCAAAGGCGTGGGCAATCTCCACGGTGTGCGCTTCAATTGCCGCCCCGAAGTGACGTTGCTCACCGTGGCCTAATGGCGGGCCCCCTCATCGCCAACGGCCGCGAGGTGTCGGTGGAGCTCCCCTGCACGCTGGAGCAGTTTCTCGTTTCGCAAAACCAAGCACCCCGGAGCGTTGTCGTGGAGCTAAACGGCGAGGCCGTGTCGCCCTCCAATTTCGCCACACGCGAACTCGCGCCAAATGACCGACTGGAAATCGTCCGCATCGTCGCGGGTGGTTAAATCAAAACGCGAATACTCGCGCCTTGTATTTAGGCAATTTTCCGCTACCATCAACGCCCTGCGGAGCTAAAAGTATGCCTGACACCACTCCAGTTTACCTTGAGGAATTCCTCGCGCTGCACCCGGCGGATTTAGCCGACCGGTTACAACGTATGGAAGCCAAAGAGGCGCGCCATATTCTGCAGGAGTTGCCGGTGAAAAACGCCTCCGCCGCACTCACGGAACTGGAGGACGAAATTCTAGCCGGTCTGCTTGAGGAATTTCCCCCGACCAAACTCGTGCCATTGCTCAACGCAATGTACGCTGAAGAAGCGGCCGACGTGTTGGGTGAGATCGAGGAAACCACGCGCGCGAGACTGCTCCGCAAGATGGGCGCCAAAGAGGCTGCCGCCGCCAAAACGCTGCTAAAGTATCCCGAAGACAGCGCGGGCGGCATCATGAATGACCGGTTCATCACGCTGCGCTCGCACCAAACCGTCGGCGAAGGCCACCGGCGCATTCGCCAAAAACACCGCGAGCAAAAACCTTCCGACATCAATTACCTGTTTGTCACCGACAAGGAAAATAAACTCGTCGGCGTGGTCTCCATCCGTGACCTGATTTTCTCTGATGACGAAGTGAAAATTTCGGACATCATGGATCGCGAAGTCAAATACGTTCGCGTGAGCGATGATCAGGAAGAAGTGGTGCGCCGGTTCGAGCACTATCATTTCCTCGGCCTGCCGGTGCTCGATGAGGAAGGTCGCATGGCCGGCATCATCGCGGGTGACGACGTGCTCTCCATCGCCATCGACGAACAAACCGAGGACATGCAAAAGATGGTTGGCCTCGACGGTGAAGAGCGCACGCTCACGCCGTGGACGCAATCCTTCAAACGACGGCTGCCGTGGCTGTTTGTGAACCTGCTGACCGCGTGCCTCGCCGGCGCAGTGGTGGGCGTGTTCGAAGGCACGATAAAAGAATTTGTCGTGCTCGCTGTCTTCCTGCCCATCATCGCCAGCCAAGGCGGCAATGCCGGGATGCAAACGGTGACCGTCATCGTGCGCGACATGGCGCTGGGTGAATTGTCGCCCGGCGACGGCCGCAAGGCGTTATTCAAAGAACTTCTTTTGGGGTTATTGATCGGCACCATCATCGGACTAATTGTGGGATTGGTGAGTTATTTAATTGCGCCCAAGTTTGGTATCACGTCGGAAATGGGCGCGATCCTCGGCCTCGTCGTCGGCGCGGCGATGGTGCTGAATTTGCTTTCGGCCGCGCTCTTTGGCGTGCTCATCCCATTTGCGCTTAAATTTTTCCGGCTCGACCCCGCGCTGGGGTCAAGCATCCTCATCACCACCGTCACCGATGTTGCGGGCTTCTTTTTCCTGCTCACGCTGGCGAAGTGGATTCTCACGGGTTCGGCTCAGGCTTGACCCGCAAATCGATAACTGCACACTCTCCCGCCATGAACGATTGGCTCTCACGAATCGCTGTTTTGGCGTTGCTGTTCACCTTCGCCATCAGCCCCATTGCCGCCCCCACAGCCACAAACACAAACGATGTGGCCACGCAAAAAAGCGAAAGCTATAAAAAAGCCCTGGGCGAATCAGAATGGGTGCAAGCCCTTGAGGATAATCTCGGCCAAAAAATCCTCGGCATTTCCGCCTGGCAATTTATTGCGGCATTTCTCGCCATCCTTGCCGGATTGGTTCTCAAACGCATCGTCATCAAATTCATTGAGAAAAAAATCGCCGCCTTTGTAGAAAAAACCGAAGCCGAATGGGACGACCTTTTATTCGAAGCCATCATCAAACCGGTGAATATCTTCGTGATGATTGGCGCGATCCACTTGGCGGCATTTCTGCTGGTGTTCAACCTTGCCAATTTCCCCACGGCCATCATCGGCAAAAGCTACACAATCTTTCTCGGCATCGTTTTGATTTGGGGTGTGTATCGCCTCGTGGATGTGGTGGCGCATTACCTCGACGAATTGGTTTCACACAAAGACGCCGGGCTGAAAGGTCAGTTTGTGCCGCTCATCAAAAAAGCGCTGCGCATTTTGGTCATCGTCGTCGGTGGCCTCACGGTGTTGGCAACCATTGGCGTGAACATCACCGGCCTTGCGGCGTTACTCAGTGTCGGTGCATTGGCGTTTTCGATGGGCGCCAAGGATTCCGTGGCCAACCTCGTGGGCACGGTCAACATCCTTTCCGATCGCCCCTATAAAGTGGGCGACTGGATTTCTGTGGGCAGCGGCATTGATGGCGACGTGGAGGAGATCGGCTTCCGAAGCACCAAAATTCGGATGTTTGACAAGACGGTGATGACCGTCCCTAACGGAACGCTCGCCACCGAGACCATCAAAAACTGGTCACAAATGCCCAAGCGCCGCATTAAGATGACTATCGGCCTCACATACGATACCAAGCCCGACCAAATGCGCGACTTCCTCAAGCGCGTGGAAACACTGTTGCAGGAAGACGAAGGCGTAGATCAGGATTATATGCTCGTGCAGTTCACCGATTTTGGCCCCAGCTCGCTGGATGTGTTTCTGTATTACTTCGCGGCCACGACCGTATGGAAGGACTACTTGGAAACCCGCCAGCGCGTGAATTTGAAAATCATGGAACTCGTCGAAGAAATGGGGCTTGAGTTCGCCTACCCCACACAGACTTTGCATCTCAAGGGTGATGGACTCGAAACCCTCAATGACTCGGACTAAAAAAGTGCCCGCAACGCCCGCAATGCATTGAAAATAATCTGGCCATTCGCCATAATTGAGATAGGCTCGCCCTTTACCAATAAGGTTTAACTATGAAAAACACAATCCAAACCATCCTGCGCCTCGCCTTCGTGGCGATGCTTGCATTCAGCCTCAACATTTCTGCTGAGGACAAAAAACAGACGTTTAAAGACGCCGCCCAAGAATTGATCGCAAAAATCCGCCCGATGATGGCGAAAGACCGCGATGGAGCCATGAAAGCCTACCTCAAGGGTGCCCGTGAACTCACCAAGCAATTCCCGGATGAACTCAGCCCCCGCGCTATGATGCTGGAAGCCGCAACGATGAGTTCGGACGAGAAGCTCAAAAAATCTGTCATCACTGAACTCGCCGGCTTGAAGGATGAAAAATTCGCCCGCATCACTGATCGCGCTAAATCCGAACTGAAAAAAATGAACGCCCTCGGCAACCCGGTGGCCATCAAGTTCACCGCCGTGGACGGCCGCAAGGTCGACCTCTCTAAAATGAAGGGCAAAGTCGTGCTCATCGATTTCTGGGCCACTTGGTGTGGACCATGCGTCGCGGAAATTCCCAACGTCAAAAAAACCTACGCCAAACTCCACAAAAAAGGCTTCGAGATTGTTGGCATTTCCCTCGACAGCAAGGAAGATAAACTCAATGAGTTCGTGGCCGAAAAGGGCATGGCTTGGCCGCAACACTTTGACGGCAAAGGCTGGAGCAACACTATCGCCAAAGAGTTTGGCATCCGGAGCATCCCCGCAATGTGGCTGATCGACACCAATGGAAATTTGGTGGACATGAACGCGCGCCATAATCTGGAAGAGAAAGTGGAGAAACTACTGGCGGCGGGCAAAGATGCTGCGAGCGAAAAGTAACCCCAACCCACAACGCAATTCAGAACCGGCCCTTCGCGGGGTCGGTTTTTTTGTGCACTTTGTGGGTGGGTTTGGCTTGCTTTCACTTGGCCTCAACGGCAAAGTCCGCCCTTCCCGCATGGCGAAAGAAGAACCCATACAACTTGAAGGCGTTATCTCAAAGGTAATGCCCGGCACTATGTTCATGGTGAAACTGGCCAATGGCCACGAAGTGCTCGCGCATATATCCGGCAAAATGCGCAAGCATTGGATCCGCATCAGCGTTGGCGACAAAGTAACAGTGGAAATGTCGCCCTACGATTTAAGCAAAGCCCGCATCATTTTTCGGCAACGCTAACTAGGCCAATTAGGCGTAGCCAATTTCCGGATTGCCCGCCTCAGCCGGCACCACCATTTCAAAAGCGGGAATCACCGCCAACACGCGCCGACCGGTTTCGTCCAACCCAATGTAGCTGCCACTGGCCATCGCACGCCGCGAGTGGATGACGTGAAAACTGTTGTAGCTGAATGAGCCGCCCGGCCCGAGCGTGGGCATCTCCCCCACGAGCCCGTCACCCTCCACCGCCGTCACTTCACCGCTGGATTCTTTCACCACCCATTTGCGGCCTTTCAATGTGATGGTGCAATCAGTCTGGTTAGTGATGGTGATATAATAAGCAAAACAATGCGGCCGGTCCGGCGCGGTGAGCACTTGCGGTTGGTACACCAATTCATCCACCGAAACGCTTAACCCATCCAAGCTCTCGAATTCATTGCCGTCCATCGGCCCACTCAAGCCTTTGGGCGGCGCCTTGTCCATTCCATTCTCGACTAATGTGCTGCTATTTTGTAATGTGCGCGGATGGAAGTGCAGTTCTGCGGGGCAACTCGAACGACCACCGGGTCCATGTTTGTGCTCAACGTAAACGGACAGAAAATTCTGCTCGAATGCGGCCTCTATCAGGGGCGCCGAGATGAGTCAAACGATCGCAACCGCAATTTCTCATTCGATCCAGCCAGCATTGATGTGGCGGTGCTGAGCCATTCGCACATTGATCATTGCGGGAATTTCCCCAACCTCGTCAGGCAGGGCTATCGAGGAAATATTTTCAGCACGCACGCCGCACGCGATTTAGCGTCCATTATGCTCGCCGATTCTGCGCGCATCCAGGAACACGACGCCGAATACATTTCTCGCAAACGCGCCAAGAAAAACCTGCCGCCCGTGGAAGCACTTTACAGCGTGGAAGATGCCGAACGCGCAGGGCGCCAGTTTGTTTCGCTCAATTACGAACGCCCCATGCTCATCGCCGATGGCGTGACACTTACCTTTTACGACGCCGGCCATATTCTTGGCTCCGCGCAGGTGGTGCTCGATATTCGCGAAGAGGACAAAGAATTCCGCTACCTCTTCACCGGCGACGTGGGCCGCGGCGGACACGCGATTTTACGCGATCCCGTGCCGGTGGAAAATGTGGACGTGTTACACATCGAAAGCACGTATGGCAATCGGCTACACGGCGACCGCGAAATGTCTGTGGTCGAGATCGCCAAGGCCATTCGCGAGACCGCCCATCGCGGCGGCAAAATCATTATCCCCGCTTTTTCCGTGGGCCGCACACAACTCGTGGTTTACACACTCCATCAACTTGCCGAGAGCGGGGATTTGCCGGACATCCCTATCTTCGTCGACAGCCCGCTCAGCGTCAACGCCACCGAAGTATTCCGACTGCACCCCGAATGTTTCAATGAATCGATCTACCAATTCCTGCGCGAAAAACAGAATCCATTCGGCATGGAAAACCTCCAATATATTCGGCAAGTTTCACGTTCCATTCAGCTCAACCAACTCAACGGCCCGGCCATCATCATCAGTTCATCAGGAATGTGCGAAGGCGGCCGCATTCGGCATCATCTGAAAAACAACATCGAGGACCCCAAAAACCTCGTACTCTTCGTCGGCTATTGCGCCCAACACACGCTTGGCTCGCGTATTGCAAACGGCGATTCGCCGGTGAATATCTTTGGCGAAAAATATGAGGTCAAAGCGCAGGTGGCGCGCCACGACGCATTTTCCGGCCACGCGGACCGTGACGAACTCATCGCCCACGTGGAGAGTTGCACCGGTAATATCAGTGATATTTATGTCGTCCATGGCGAAGAAGAAAGCGCTCTCGCCTTTGGCGAATCCCTCGGCAAACTAAAGCCCAACGCTCGGGTCACCGTGCCCGTACGCGACCAGAAACTCACAGCCCAACATTAACTCAGCATTGCCACGCGCCCAAGATTGGGCGATATTGAGCCCCGAGGATGTCAAGCCACCCCCAACATCCATTGCCGCGAACTGAATCGAGCCACTTTACACTGGCCGCTTTGGTAACATTGGCCATACATTTCGCAGTCGTTGCGGGCGTTATTTGGGGCAAGTGGCTTGAGACACCTCCAATTTTTCATGCCACAAAACCTAAGGAACGGCTTGCCACCGTCCGCCTGTTGGCCGCACCCAAAACCGAAACCGACCCTGAGGTAAAAGATATCGCCCAAATCTTTGTCCCCGTCGACCCCAACATCGCCACCGAGCAGGCGCCCAAGGAAACGGAAAATTATTCCAATGCCAACAGCCTCGCCGCCAATCCAAAAACCGGCACAACGCAAATACCCAACCTCAAGGGCGAACAAACCATTGAACGCCGCGCCCACGCCGATGACGCCAGCGCTGCCTCCCAACAATTGGCCAACAAACCCGCCCCCGCAAAACCGCAGTCTGCACGCCCCCTGGTCGCGCCCATCATCAAACCCAAAAAACCAACACCGCGCCGCACCACGCCCCCCTCCATTGCACAGTCCGGCGAGGCGGGCTCACTCGCTCCGCTGCAGCCTTTTAATCCGCCGGATTTTTCCAGCAGCATTCCACAACCCAACCCAAAATTAAATGAACGCCGCCCACCATCTCTTGCCGAGGCGCAGTCAAAACTGGGCAATGGCACGATCGCCGGACGGCCATCGACCTTTGATGGCGGCGTGCAACGGAAAGGGCCGCACGCACTTGATGTGCGCCTCACCGGTTTTGGTGAATACGATGCGCGCTTCATCGCCACCATCAAAGCCAAATGGTACAAGCTGCTTGAAACGCGCAAACTGCGTTATCCCGGCACGGTGATAGTTGATTTTGTTTTGCACGCAGATGGCCGTATCACGGATATGAAAGTGCGCCAAAATACCATCACCAACACTGCGGCCAGCGGCATACAGGAATATTGCTGCCGCCAATCCATTCGTGGTTCAGCGCTCTTCGAAAGCTGGCCCGATGTGATGCGGCGAAAATTAAAAACCGATTCCCGCAATTGCCGAATTACTTTTAGTTATCTCATTCAATGAACCCACTCCGCGTGCGCCTCGCCCCTCTCCTTTGTCTTCTTTGCCTTACATGCGCCGTGCCAGCCACGTCTGCGCAAACAGCGGCACCTGAACCGGCTACCGAACAAACTGAGCCGCCGAAATCCAAAATGGAAATGGGCATTATCGGTATTTTAATTTTCCTTTCAGTCGTCAGCCTCGGCCTCATTGTGGAACGCGGATTGGCATTGCGGCGCGAAACAGTCATTCCATCGCCGCTCGCCAAGACCGCCAACCACTGCCGCACGCCCGAAGAACTTCTCGCCCTCCGCGCCGCGTGCAACGAGCGCCCTTCCCCGCACGGGCGATTGCTCATCGCCAGCATTGAGCACCTTGATTTGCCGCGCGAAGAAAATGCTGAACTCCTACAAACCCGCGCTCGGGCGGAAGTGGCCAAGCTGGAACGCGGCGTAGTGGTGTTAGAAATCATCACCGGCATCGGGCCGCTGCTCGGATTGGTCGGCACACTTTTCGGACTCATCACCCTTTTCCACGGAATGGGCATTGAAGGCACCGCACAGCAAACACCCATCTTCGCCCAGGGCATCAGCATCGCCCTCAACGCAACGCTGCTCGGCCTCGTGGTGGCCATCCCTTCGTTGGTGGCGTGGAGTTATTTCAATCGCCGCATCGAAACGCTCGCCATCGAAATGGAATCGCTTTGCGACGAATTCCTCCGGTCCCAATATCAACGCAACCAGCACATCGAAGGCTAATGCAATTCCGCCCACGCCAACGCCGTTCCGCGCCACCGGTGATTATCATTTCACTGATTGATGTGTTAATGGTGGTGTTAATTTTTCTCGTGGTGAGCACCACCTTCAAAGATCGCCTGCCCGCCATCGACCTTGCCCTGCCCGATTCGCGCACGCAAGACCTCACCGCCACCGGCGACGGTCCGCTCACCATCCAAATCAAAGCCAAGCCGCCGCACTGGGAGATTAACGGCAAAGTGGTGACTTCCTTTGAAATGGAACGCATTTTCCGCGCGCGTGCCGCTGAGAAGCCGGATGTGATGCTCATTATCCAATCCGACAAAGCCGCTCCCTTTGGCGCAGTTGTTACCGCCCGAGACACCGCCCGCATCGCCGGCATCACAAACGTAAGCGCTCAGGTGAAATTGCCGCAGTAATATAGCCCGGACCGGGGGTCCGGGTCCGGGCCAACGGCCCGGGCTACAAACGCCGACGCGTCTTCTGCACTTTGGCGCGAACTTTTAATCGCAACGCATTCAAATTGATAAATCCCGTTGCATCATCCTGATTATACGCTTCAGTGGGATCGGCTTCCATTGTGGCGATGTCAGGATTGTACAAGCTCACGGGCGATTGGCGCGCGGCGGTCATTAGATTGCCTTTGTAGAGCTTCAGCTTCACCGTGCCGGAGACGTTTCGCTGGCTTTCGGTAATGAGGGCTTGCAACATCTCGCGTTCGGGGGCGTACCAAAACCCGTTGTAAACAAGCTCGCTGTATTTTGGGATAAGCGAATCCCGGATGTGCATCACCTCGCGGTCGAGTGTGATGGTCTCAATTTGGCGATGAGCGAAATGCAGAATGGCGCCGCCGGGCGTTTCATACACACCGCGGCTTTTCATTCCCACGAACCGGTTCTCCACAAGATCCACGCGGCCGATACCGTGTTTGCCGCCGACCTTGTTGAGCTTGCGCATCACACCAAGCGGTGAGAGTGCTTTGCCGTTCACGGCGATGCAGTTTCCTTGTTCGAATTCAAGCGTAACGTGCTCGGGTTTGTTCGGCGCGTCCTCGGGCGACACGGAGAGTTTGAACATTCCTTTGTTTTTCGGTGCGAAGGCGTCAAACTCAATGTCCTCCAAAATGCCCGCCTCGTACGAAATGTGCAGTAAATTGCGATCCATTGAATACGGCTTTTTCGCGCTGGCCTCGACATCGATTTTGTGTTTGCGGCAATAATCGATCATCTCCTTGCGGCCAGGAAATTCGGCGCGGAAATCGGCCATCCGCCACGGGGCGATGATGTTGAGATCGGGCGCGAGTGCAGCGGTTGTTAATTCGAAGCGAACTTGATCGTTGCCTTTGCCCGTCGCGCCGTGGGCGATGGCGTGGGCTTTTTCTTTGCGGGCAATCTCAACCATCCGTTTGGCGATGAGCGGACGCGCAATGCTGGTGCCGAGGAAATATTGATCCTCATAAATCGCCCCGGCCTGCAACATTGGGTAAATAAAATCGCGGGCAAACTCTTCCTGTAAATTGTCGATGTACATTTTCGATGCACCGGTTCGCTTGGCCTTTCGGGTGAGGCCGCGCAGTTCTTCTTCCTGGCCTACATCGGCGCAGAATGCGATGATCTCTGCGTTGTATTTTTCCTTGAGCCACGTGAGCAACACCGAGGTGTCGAGCCCTCCGGAATAAGCGAGTACAATTTTCATAGTCGTTAAATCAAAATCAGATCATGTGACAAAACAGGCCGTCACGCAACTTCGGTTCAAACCAGGTACTTTTGGGCGGCATCAAACCATCAGCATCGGCGATGGCCATTAAATCTTCAATGCTCGTCGGGAACATCGAAAACGCGCAACCCGCGCCGGCATCCACGAGCCGTTCCAATTCGGCAGTGCCGCGAATGCCGCCGATGAAATCAAGGCGATCGCTCGTGCGTTGGTCTTCAATGCCGAGCAACGGCGCAAGTACGTGATTTTGCAGCAACGCGACGTCGAGTTCGTCCATCGGCGTTTCCGCGGTGGCGTGGGTGGGCTTAAAGGTGAGCTTGCGCCATTGGCCATCAAGGTAAAGGCCGAGTTCGTTTTTGCAAGTGCACTCACCCGCACCGCCATCTTGGATGTCAAAGATGATCCCCAATGCCGCCAAAAAATCTGCTGAGGATTGACCGTTCAAATCTTTGATCACGCGATTGTAGGCCAGGATTTGCATTTGATTATGCGGGAAAACAACGGTCAAAAAACGGCCACTTTCTCCCGCGCCATTGCGGGTGGCGCACACGCGCGAGGCGGCGGCGCTGCGATGATGGCCGTCGGCGATGTACAGAAAATCAATGGCGGCAAATTGCGCTTCAATTGAGGCGATATCATCGGCGTTGTCGATTACCCACGCGGTGTGCTGCACGCCGTCATCGGCGGTGAGGTGAATGGCCGGTTCGTTGGCGGTGAGGCGTTCGGCGAGGGCATCGAGATCTGCCGTGGCACGATAGGTCAGAAAGACGGGGCCGGTTTGTGAACTGAGCGCTTCCAAATGGCGCACGCGGTCATCCTCTTTGGCGGGACGGGTGAGTTCGTGTTTTTTGATGATGCCGGCGTCATATTCAGCACAACTGGCGGCGGCGACGAGACCGGTTTGGGTGTGGCCGTCCATCACTTGGCGGTAGAGGTAAAAACATGGTTGCGCATCTTGCACGAGTGCACCTTGCCCCTGGAGGAGCCCGAAGTTTTCTGCGCCCTTGGCATAGACGGGGGGGGAATACACATTGATGTTCAATTCAAGGTCAATCTCCGGTTTGCTGACGTGCAGAAAACTGAAGGGGTTGTCCTTCGCAATGGCGCGGGCTTCGGCGCTGTTCATCACATCATAGGGCAGCTCGCAGATTTTTGCGGCTAAATCGGATTTCGGACGCAGTGCGGCAAATGGTTTTAAAGTCGCCATAAAGGGCGGGACGCTAGCGGACGGACGGCACGGACGCACGCTAAAAGCAAACTTGGGTAAAATTTTCCCTTGCCACGGGCGTCTAAATGGCTAGAAAGAAAACGCATCGGCGCATTTGACCGGCCAGTTTATATGATTAACACACAACTTCAGGAACTACTTTGAGTCGTCCGTTAAAAGGCAGAGGACGGCGCTGGGAACCCCGCACGCGGGTAAACGAACGAATACGCGTACGCGAAGTGCGTGTGGTAGGAGCCGACGGCGTACAAGTCGGCGTGCTGGAAACGCGCGAGGCCATTGCGCTGGCCAAACGGCACGGGCTGGATCTCGTGGAGGTGGCGCCCAACGCCCGCCCGCCGGTGTGCCGCGTATGTGATTTCGGCAAGTACAAGTACGAAGAATCCAAAAAGAAAAAGGAGAATAAAAAGACTGCCCAAACCAATAAGGTTAAGGAAGTCCAACTCCGTCCGCGCTGCGAAAAGCACGATTTTGATTTCAAACTCACTCGCGCCATTGATTTTTTGTGTGCGGATATGAAGGTGAAAATTTACCTGCGCTTCCGCGGCCGGGAGAATGCGCACAAAGAATTTGGCTTCGACGCCGTGAAGCGTTTTGTGAAAGAATTGCAACCTTTCGGCAAAACCGACACCGCCCCACGTTTGGTTGGGCGTGGCATCACGGTTTTAGTCAACCCGCTACCGCCCAAACAACGCGCGGAGAATCCCCACCGCAAACACGGCGAGGAAATTTCAATGGACGATGAAATCCATTACGACGACGAAGAAGATACCGGCGAAGAGGAGTCCAGCGAGCCCGCCGGCGACAATCTGAACAACGCGTTCGAAAACTTGGAAGCACCTGGCAAAAAACAGGCCGAAGCCTGATCGTCAACTGAGCATCCCGCGCTGGCGCAGCACCGTTTCCATCGCGCGATCCATCATCAAATCCGCCAGCGGCAAAGTCGCTTCATCGAGCTTTGCCACGGCGGTTTTGAGCGCAGGCAAATCGCCATCCGTTTTCAGCGCGACCTCCACTGCTTCCAATCCGGAAGCGATCGATTCGGCATTATTCAATTCACCGGCAAACTCTTCCAAACCAACGCGCGCGGCTTTCACCGCCTCGCGCGCTTTGAGCGCGGCCTCGATCCACTTGCGCGCGTCCATATCTTCAAAGGCGTGCTCCACGGATTCTTCCACCATTTTTTGAACCGCCGTATCATCCACGTCCACGGCGGATTTCATTTCAAGAACTTTTTCGTATCCCGTCGCGGTGTCGCGCGCGAGCACGTGGAGAATGCCGTCCGCATCAATTTCAAACTGCACCCCCACCCGCGCCGCGCCGCGTTTGGCTGATTCAAATTCTAAATCAAATTGCCCGAGACTCCAATTGTCCACCGCCTTTTCGCGTTCGCCTTGCAACACGTGCACCAACATTTGGCGTTGACCATCCACGGCATTGGTGAACATCTCACCCGCTTTGGTCGGCACCGTCGTATTGCGCGGGATCACAACATTCATCAAGCCGCCAAATGTTTCCAGCCCAAGCGACAGCGGCGTGACATCCAGCAAAACCATATCCGTGATGTCGCCCGACAAAATTGCCCCTTGAATCGCCGCACCCAACGCCACCGCTTCGTCGGGATTTTGCGAGGTGTTCAACGTCGGCCCATCCGCTTCGTGAAACGACTCACCCAGCCGGATGTCGCCGCGCGTTTCCGCGTAATCCGCGCACTCGAACCATTCCGACACACTACGACGCACTAACGGCATTCGCGTTTGGCCACCCACCAAAATCACTTGATTCAACTCCACCGCCTTCACGCCCGCATCGGCTAACGCTTGCCGACAATGCGCGCGCGTTTGGTCAATCACCGGCGCGGCCAACGCCTCAAGCTTTTCCCGCGTGAGCACGCATTCAAAATTGGTGTCACCGGAAACAAACGGCAATTGAATCGTCGCCTCCGTTTCCGTGGAGAGCGCCACTTTCGCAGCCTCCGCCGCCTCGCGCACGCGCGCACGCAGCGTCTCATCCGCGTCGGCATCAATGTGTTCCAGCAACCAATCGACAATGCGTTGATCAATGTCATCCCCGCCGAGCCGCGTATTGCCGTGCGTAGACAGCACTTGGAAGATGCCCTCACGCAATTCCAAAACCGAAAGATCAAATGTGCCCCCGCCTAAATCATAAACCGCCACCCGCGCTTGTTCGGGCAACTTTTCCAATCCGCACGCCAGCGCGGCCGCGGTAGGTTCGTTGAGGATGCGTTCCACTGTGAAACCCGCCGCCACGCCCGCGCGCTGGGTGGCCTGCCGTTGAGCGTCATTGAAGTACGCCGGCACGGTGATGACCGCCCGCGTGATTTCAGTTTCCAAAACCGACTCGGCACGGGTCTTCAACGATTTCAAAATCTCCGCCGACACCGTTTCGGGCGACACGCTGTCTTCACCCAACTTCACCGCGAGCGGATTTCCGGTTATCGTGTAATCAACGTGCCGTTCAGTTTCCGGCACGTCGGCGGCGCGTTGGCCGATGAAGCGTTTGATGGAATAAATCGTGCGCGCGGGATCGAGCGCACGCTGTCGTTGCGCAGGCCAACCGGCGATAGGCACGCCGTCTTTCGGATAATGTACCACCGAAGGCAATAGCCGTTGACCGTCAGCATCGGCCAATAAACCCGCCATCCCCGCTTCCACCACGGCAATGGCGGAACGCGTGGTGCCAAGGTCAATGCCCACAATCGTGCTCACGCGCGGAGAGTAACGACTGGAATGATGAAATACGATTTTAGAATTCAGATTGGACATTGCGTCTCGGGCATCAGACATTCCTCAATTCAATGCACTGTCTTGTCACCGCCGGCCCCACCGTGGAGCCCATCGATGCTGTGCGCCGGTTGACCAATCACTCAACCGGCCGCCTTGGTTGCGGCCTGGCCGATGCACTTGCGCGCGCAGGGCATCGCGTCACGCTTCTACTTTCCGAAACAGCAGTGCACGCGCCTAAATGCAAAAAGGTCCATATCGTGCGCTTCAACACCACAGCCGACCTCCGCGAACAACTCGAGGCCGCTGCGGCGTTGCGCGTGAAGAGGGTGTTTCACGTGGCCGCCGTTTCCGATTTCACCGTGAAACGCCCGCGCAAAGGCAAGATTCCCACCACCGCAACATTAATGCTCGAGCTAAAGCCAACGCCGAAGCTGATTCATTCCCTTCGCAAATGGTTTCCCGATGCGTTTCTCGTGGGCTGGAAATATGAAGTCGAAGGCGGCAAAAAATCAACCGTGACCGCCGCCCGCGCCCAAATCAAAAAATGCAACACCAACGCCTGCGTAGCCAATGGCCCGGCGTATGGCGAGGGGTTTGGGGTGGTGGCCGATGAGGTAACGCATTGTGCGGATGACGCGGAGCTGTTCCGATGGGCGGGGGGAATAACCAAGGCCCAATGACCAAACCCCCAAGGAACTCCCAATTTCCAAAACCATTGTGACTTGGGCCTTGGTCATTGGCCTTGGGAATTCTTACCTCGCCTCAACCGTGTTTACAATTTGAGTCACATGCTCGGGATCCACCAATGCATGCCCATTCATTCCACCAAACCAAAAAATTAGCAACCGTGTCTCCGGCGGCGTCATCACCCAATCCAAATGCTTGACGTGATGCTTCTTTCCGTCGGCAGCATGAATTTCGCAGGGGCTGTGGCCGCGTACGGCCCCGATGACTTCTTCGTGTGTCATTAAGAACACAGTGCCACACGCTGGCCGTTTTGCCTATTTTAGAGGCACGGATTTATTTATTTATGGAATCCGTGTCAAAACTACATTATTTCGGTGACCTCGATCCCCAGCCCATCCAATCCGGTTTTCAAAACGCGGCCGGTTAATTCGCACAAGGCGATGCGGCTTTCGCGTTCAGATTCTTCGTTGGCTTTGAGGACAGGGCACGCTTCGTAAAAGCGACTGAAATGGCCGGCGAGTTCAAAGAGGTAATTGCACAGGAAATTCGGGCGATAATCGTCGGCAACCATTTCGAGGGTTTGGCCGAAATTGATTAGATGCTTGGCGAGCGCCAATTCTTCAGGCGCTTGGGCAGCGATGGTGACGTTATTGAAATCGGGCGCATCGATTTTGCGAAAAATACTGCGCACGCGCGTGTAGGCGTATTGGAGATACGGCGCGGTGTTGCCTTGAAGGGCGAGCATTTTGTCCCAGTCAAAAATATAATCGGTTTGGCGGTTATTCGAAAGGTCGGCGTACTTCAATGCGCCGAGGCCGACTACGCGGGCGATTTCGTGCCGTTGTGTTTCATCGAGGTCGGGGTTCTTTTCGCTAACCACCGCAAAGGCGCGCTCTTGCGCTTCATCAAGCAAATCAGCAAGGCGCACCACTTCGCCGCTGCGGGTTTTGAATGGCTTGCCATCGGGGCCGAGAATGGAGCCGAACCACACATGCTCTAGGCGCGCGGTGACGTCGGGCTGCCAACGCCGGAAGATTTTAAACAGTTGTTGGAAATGCAGTTGCTGGCGGCCATCGGTAACGTACACGATTTCTTGCGGCGCCCATTCAGTGAGCCGATGCTGCAGTGTGGCGAGGTCGGTGGTGGTGTAGTTTGCGGCGCCATCGCTTTTTTGCACGATCGCCGGCTTGTCAGCGAGTTGCGCGTCATCGGGGAAAAAAACCGCCATCGCGCCTTCGCTTTCTTCGGCAATTTTTTTGGAAACCAAATCCTCCACCACACCGGCGAGTTCGGGATTGTAAAAACTTTCGCCCAGCGTTTCGTCAAATTTGATGTCGAGCCGCGAGTAGACCTGATCGAACTGGACTTGCGAGAGCTCTATCATCCGTTGCCAAATGCCAAGATTTTCCGCGTCGCCGTTTTGTAATTTCACCAATTCCGCGCGCGCATCATCGCGCAGCGACTCTTCGCTATTGATGAATTTGTAAATGCGTTCGAGTTCAGCGATGGGATCGGCTTCAAGCGCGGCTTCATCGAGTTGAGTTTTCCAACCAAGCAACAGCATTCCAAATTGTGTGCCCCAATCGCCGATGTGATTATCGGTCACTACGCGATGACCGAGAAGGCGCAACACACGGGCGAGACTGTCGCCAAGAATGGTGGAGCGAATGTGACCCACGTGCATTGGCTTCGCGACGTTGGGCGAGCTAAAGTCCACCACCACCGTGCGCGGCGTGGTGGCGGGTGCAATGAATGGCAAGTCACTGGCGAGGGCGGCTTGTAATGCGGTATTCACCGCATCAGTCCGCAAACGGAAATTCAGAAAGCCCGGCCCGGCAATTTCCACTGGCTCGCACCATTCGGCCACATCGAGCCGGGTCACCACGTCGGTGGCGAGTTGGCGTGGATTCATCTGCCGTTGCTTGGCAAGTGCCATCAAGGCATTACTTTGGAAATCACCGTGCTTGGCATCCGCGCACACACGCACGAGCACGCGACTGACGTCGGCTACGGGCAGCACAGCGGCGGCAGCGGCTTGCAGGCGGGATTCAATTTGCCGCTGAATCACTTGGTTGCCTTTATCGGGGCGCTATTGTTTCGCCGGTTGGCTGATGATTTTAACAATCGCCTCTGCATCGCCTGCTTGTTCGAGTGATTGACGGAAGTCTTTATTGTGGAGCAGCTTGGCAATATTCGCCAGTGTGTGCAGGTGCTTTTGAAACTGACCTTGCGGCACGAGAAACAGCACCACTAAATTTACCGGCTGATTATCGAGCGCCTCAAAATCAATTCCCTCGCCTGAGCGCCCCAATGCACCGACCACTTCATCAATGAGATCCGTGGAGGCGTGCGGAATGCCGATGCCGAAGCCGATGCCGGTGCTCATTGAGTTTTCGCGTTTTTTGACCGCATCGATGATGGCCTCGCGATCTTTGGCTGCGATGGCACCACTGGACACGAGTTGATCGACCAATTCATCAATTGCCTCCCAGCGATTGGTGGCCTGCAGCGATGGCACGATGTGTTCGGCTTGGACTATTTCGCTTAGCGTCATATTACGTCGCGCGCATTCGGCACCAAGCGGGCGGCTAATTCAAGGCTGAATTGCAAGCATCCCAAGCCCGGACCGCTAGCGCAGCCAATTCACGAAACGTGTCCAACGTCCCTGCACCGGCCATTTTGACCGCATCCAGCGTATCAGGTCCCTCAATCAAATGCGGCAAACCCAGCAACAGCACCAGTGCATTGCCCAAAAAAATAATGACCGCCGAGAACAAATACCCCTGAGAAGTGAGGTCCGACTGCCGGGTATGTAAAATATGCCAAGTGAGCAGCACGTGAAATGCGTACGCCAATCCCAACATCCAGTAAAACAATCCCCACGCCCATGGCCCGTTCCAACCCCAAATCGCGCGTCCGCCCACGAACACCGCCAGCACTAGCACCACATACAACGGCACAAAATACGGCGCGAGGCTGACAAAAAAATTATCTTTTGTGACCAACACGTGGCCGCCATCGCTGGTGACTTTCATTCCTTTCACACGCCCGCCGCAAGCCATCGTGGCGGCGGCATGGGTGAATTCGTGGCCGAACACATAAATCCACATCGGCTTCGGCGCGTAATGATATAAGAGAAACATGCACCCCACCCCCGCCGTAAGCGGCGCCACCGTGGTGTCGAGCATTCCCGATTGGGAGATGAGTTGGCCCAAGGCACGCCCCACGCCCACGCACAATGGCAGCAGCAAAATCGCTGCGAATAATTTACGCCTCCTCGGCACGGAAAAACTACACCACAAAACGCCGCTTCAATCGAGACGAAAACATTGGATTGCCTCCGCCGGCTTCGCGCCGTTACCTTCCGCGGATGACACAGGAGGAAGCACTACAAATTTTCCGTGATACTGGCGCACTACTCGACGGCCATTTTATACTACGCAGCGGACTCCACAGCCGGCAGTTTTTTCAATGCGCCCAGGCGCTGCAACAAATGCCGGTGGTGGAAAAACTTGGCGCGGCCTTGGCCGATCGCGTGCGGGATGAAGCCATCGAAACCGTCGTGGCCCCCGCGATGGGGGGGTTGGTGATTGGCCAGGAAGTGGCGCGGCAACTCGGCGTGCGGTTTGTTTTTGTGGAAAAAGATGATAACGGCTCACTCGTGATGCGCCGCGGTTTCTCTTTGGCCCCCGATGAAAAAGTGCTCATTGTCGAAGATGTCATCACCCGTGGCGGACGGCTGCAGGAAACCATCGACATCGTCCGCGCCCAATCCGCCGACCTCCGCGCTGTCACCATCGTGGTCGATCGCAGCAACGGCAATTATAAATCCGATGTACCGCTGCACAGTTTGCTGGCGATGGAAGTGGAAACATTTGAGCCGGATCATTTACCGGAAGATTTGCAAGCGACCCGAGCGGTGAAGCCCGGGAGTAAATAGAGATTGCCAAAGAGCCTCCCGCATCGGAGAATTTTTGCATGAGAGCGGCGGCATTCATCACATTTTTGTTTTGCACGGGAATTTCAATGAGCGCGGATAAAGCAACGAAGCCAACCAAAACGGAAGTGGCTACATTGGGGGGCGGATGTTTCTGGTGTTTGGAGGCGGTGTTCGAGCGGTTGCCGGGGGTGAGCAAGGTGGAGAGTGGGTATGCGGGCGGAAAGACGCTGAACCCCACGTACCGGGAAGTCTGCAATGGCACTACGGGTCATGCCGAGGTGGTGCAAATTTATTTCGACCCTAAAAAGATTGGATACGACCAAATCCTCTCCGTGTTTTGGCAGTGCCATGACCCGACCACGCTAAACCGACAAGGCAATGATCTTGGCACACAATATCGCTCCACCATTATGCCGCACAATAAACAACAAACGATTATTGCGGAACAAAGCCGCAAGGAGTGGGCCAAGGAATTCAAGGAGCCGATTGTCACCACGCTAGAGCCGCTTGAGAAATTTTATACCGCGGAGGTGAATCATCAGGATTATTTCCGGCTTAATCCTGGGAATCCATATTGCGCGTTCCTGATCGAGCCTAAACTTAAGGCGCTCGAAAGCAAAAAAATCATTCCGGGGCGCCCAAATAAATAACCAAAAAACACGTTGTTTACTTGGCAAACACCGTCTAATCGGGTTGTATGAGGCCTATGAAACGCGTGATTCCGGTTTTTGCTCTGGTTCTTTCAATCTGGTTGGTCGAAGCCGTTCCGCCACCACGCCTGATTAAGGGCCCCGTGCCGCTGCCGGTGCCCCAGATTGCTATCGCCAGACAACAAATTAAACTCGGCTTCATCAACCCGGCCCAAGGAATTCCTGGCACGGTGAAAATCCCCTCCAATAATCCCCGCCGAGCGATCCCGGAGGAGCACCTGTTGACACACAATGGCGAAACATTTCGAGGAACTTTCCTTGGGTTTGATCCCGCCGAAGGGCTCAAATGGTCACACCCGGATTTCCAGCCAAGCGTGATTCATTTCCTGCCCGATCGAGTGAGTCGCCTTAATTTGAAAGTGGCCCCCTTGCCTGTACACGCAAAACACCATTCCTGCCGAGTTGAATTGTCCAACGGCGACACCGTCGCAGGTGATTTGGTAAGTATGAACAACGGGAAACTTACATTGGATACATGGTACGCCGGCAAACTTGCTATCAACACCGCGCACATCAAATCGATCAAACCCGGCGCCTCCATCTCAAAAGTTTTTTTCGAAGGACCAAAAGACAATCAAAACTGGTCTTTTAATAATCAACAAAACGGTGCGTTACCACAACAAATACTGCCCCAATTACCGATTGAGCAGCAGAAACTAATTAAAGAACGCGCTGCACAAGCGGCCAATGGGCCAACTTGGAAATTTGCCAACGGCACGTTTGAATCCACCACCAGCAATTCCATGGTGGGGCGTAAGATGAAAGAAATGCCCAAGCGCTCCAGCATTGAATTTAATGTCGACTGGACCAGCAGCCTAAGTTTGTACATCAATTTTCTCACCGACTCGCTGGCCAGCTACAGCCAGTGTAATGGATATTGTCTGCGGCTCACTCAAAGTTATATTTACCTGTACCGATACAACTTTAATAACGGCGCCGGTCGAGGCGGACGCCTAGGCAATAATGTGCGAGTAAGCCTCGCCAATTTGAAGGGCAATGCACATGTGGCACTCAAGACCGACGAAACGAAAAACACCATTGCGCTCTTCATCAATGGCACTTTGATTCAAAAGTGGGAAAACGTCGGCGAATTCCCCGAAGGCGCCAAAGGGTTGCTCTTCACTTCGCGCACCACCAACCGCATGAAGCTCAGTCGCATCCGTGTAACCGATTGGAACGGAAGCCTTCCCGACCCCAATGCCAGCCCAAAATCGATGCCGGAAGAAGATTACGTGCTATTAAAAAATGCCGACCAAATCACCGGGGATGTGCTCGGCATTGCCGCCGGCAAACTTCAATTTAAATCTGATTTTGGTGAAATGGCGATTGCGCTTGATAAAGTGGGGATCATCCATCGCGCCACAGAACGGGTAAAACCACTGCCCATAGCACCCGGAATGGAGCGGGCCATCTTCAAAGACGGAGGCAGCATGACCATGAAAATTACCGGCTGGAAGGACGGCAAAGTTACCACCACCAGCCCGATCTTCAGCGAAGCGGAGTTCGATGCCGCAGTATTTCAATCCATCGATTTCAACGATTTAACGACTAAACCGACAACCGCTGTTTCACCCCAACTTAATCCCTCACCGATGGTACCGCCAAACATTCTGGTCCCCCGCCAATTACAACAACGAGTTTTGCCTGCGCCCCGGGCCAACCCCTAAATAACTATAATACAAATTCAACTTTCACCATGAAACGAATTATATTTTTACCGGTCATCTCACTTTGCGTTGGCACCCTATTTAGCCAACCCCTGCTCAATCGGCCGCCATCGCTCCCCCCCGCACCTGCTCAACCCACCAGCACCTTCGTTGCCAGCAGCCAGACAGACCAACTGCAACTGATTCGTGGCAACGCGATGCTCGGCAAATTTCTTGGCTTTGACCCTGAAAAAGGACTCCAGTGGAATCATCCGGATATTAAACCCGATTTACTCACCATTCCCACAGACCGAATCAGTCGTATTGATTTTGCCACCAAACCGGTCCCAGCCAACTCCAAATCCCATGATGGAATCATCGAGTTTGCAAATGGAGACCGGCTCATCGGTGATGTTCTGGGAATGGAAGGCACCAAACTCCGCATCAACACTTGGTACGCGGGCGAGCTGGCGGTGGACCGCAGCGCTATCAGAACCCTTTCGCCAGGCATCATCGCTGGGTCCTCATTGTATTCGGTGCCTGTCTCGGTCAAGGATTGGAAGGAAACGCGCACCGGTTCATTAGGGTGGAAATTCGCCAATGGCGGCTTTGATTCCACGGCGAGCGGCCCGGTGATCGGCCGCAGCTTCCCCAAAATGCCCGCCAAGGCACGGGTAGAATTCGATCTTGAGTGGAAACGCGGTAGCCCGAGCGTTTACATCGGTTTCATGACCGACACCCTCACTTCGTACAGCGGGGGCAATTGCTACAGCATCCGCCTTACCGGCAGTTCAGTTTATATTTATCGGTACGCAAAGGTGAACGGCGGAACCCGAAGCCAACGCCTGCAACCCTCCAGCCGAAGTTACAGCTTCGGCAGCGGCCCCAAGAAAGTACGCATAGGCCTTTGCCACGATGCTTCGAAACGGACAGTCGCCGTAATCGTCAACGGAAAACTTGTGGGTGAATGGAGAGACACGCTGGCCGGTGCGCCACCCTTAAGTAACGGCCTGAACTTTTCCTCGCGGACCAGCAACCCGATGCGGATCAGCCGCCTCACCATCAGCCCATGGAGCGGCAACCTACCGGGAACCGGCAACGTCGCCGCCGCGGCCGGCGCAAAAGAAGATTTTGTCATGTTCGCTAACGACGACAGCATCACCGGGAAACTACAATCCATTGACAAAGAAATAATGAAATTTAAGTCCACCGCCTTTGGCGATGTAAATATCCCGCTAACAAAAGTGGGGTCGATCTATTTCGCACGCGATACGATTGTTACTCCTCCAGTCCCTGTGGATTCGGTGCGCGCCACGCTAATGGGCAGTAGCCGCATCACTGGCATCATCAAGGCGTGGAAAGGCAAACAAGTTACTCTGACTAGTCCCATCTTTGGCGAAGCCACGTTTGATGCGAGCATTTTCCGGCAGGTGCAATTCAATCTCGGTAAACCTCGAAGCGCATCCACAAACCCAAGCAAACCCAGCATCAGTTTCAACCAGATTCCAGAGGGCGATGTAGATCCGATTGGAATCGACGCCATCCAACTCAACCGCCGTGAAGTGCCGCCGGATGTCATCAGACGCCTGAAGGAAGTGCAAGGCCTCCAACGCGCCTTTCCGCGCAGGCGATAATTCCATTGATGGGTCTCCACCCCTGCCCGAATTAATCCCTGACGTCGATCGCTTCCCTCTCCCGCTTCTATTTGCTAGACTGTCTTCAGCATGGCATTTGATTCGTTTCGTGATTTTGTAAATCGGTTGGAAGCTGAAGGGGAGTTGCGGCGCATTTCCGCGCCCGTGGCCACGGAATTAGAAATCACCGAGGTGGCCGATCGCGAGATGAAAAGGCCCGGCGGCGGTCAGGCGCTCCTCTTTGAACACCCCACCGTCAATGGCAAGCCAAGCCCCATCCCGCTGGCCATCAATACGTACGGCAGCGAAAAACGTATGGCGATGGTGCTCGGTCGCGATAGCGTTGAAGATGCCGCCGCCGAACTCAACAAGCTGGTCAAAGCCAAGCCCCCCACCTCTTTCGGCGAAACATTCAACCTCCTCGGCACCGCCCTGGATCTCCGCCACGCTAAACCAACGAATGTAAAAAGTGGCCCGTGCAAAGAGGTCATTCATAAATTTGAGGACTCAGAAGACAGGAGGCAAAATCCCTCAACTCTCAACGCTCAACTTTCAACTCTCCTAAATTTCCCAATTCAACAATGCTGGCCCAAAGACGCCGGACGCTTCCTCACCCTTCCCTGCGTTGTCACCCACGACCCTGATACCGGCGATCGCAATCTCGGGATGTATCGCATGCAGGTTTTTGACGACCAAACCACTGCCCTCCATTGGCAGTTGCAAAAAGTCGCCGCCCGCCACGGTCGCCGCTATTATGAAAAAGGCGAACGCATGCCCGTCAGTGTTTTCCTTGGCGGCGATCCCGTTTACGCCTTCTGCGCCAGTGCGCCGTTGCCCGATGGGCTGGATGAATTGCTGCTCGCTGGTTGGCTGCGCAAGAAATCCGTGCCATTGATCAAATGCGAAACCAACGACCTCAAGGTGCCCGCCGATGCGGATATCGTCCTCGAAGGCTACGTGGACCCCACCGAACCTCTTCGCGACGAAGGCCCCTTTGGCGATCACACCGGCTACTACACCTTGCCCGAGCCTTACCCCGCCTTTCACCTCACCGCCATCACCCATCGCAAGGATGCCATTTATCCGAGCACCATCGTTGGCCAACCGCCGATGGAGGATTTCCATCTCGGCGGTGCCAGCGTCCGGCTATTCCTGCCGATTCTAAAAATGAATTTCCCGGAGTTGGTCGACCTTGCCCTCCCCGCCGAAGGCGTCTTTCACAACCTCGTTTTCGTCAGCATCAAAAAAACCTATCCGATGCAGGCCTATAAAATCATGCACGGCCTTTGGGGCGCGGGCCAAATGATGTTTGCCAAATACATTATCGTAGTTGATGAAGACGTGAACGTGCACGACACCAGCGAAGTCCTCTTCCGCCTCGGCGCCTGCACCGACCCCCAACGTGACGCTCTCTTTTCCCGCGGGCCCGCTGACGTCCTTGACCATGCGACTACTGAAATGGCCATCGGCAGCAAATTGGGCCTCGACGCCACGCATAAACTTCCCGGCGAATCCGGTTTCCACCGCGAATGGCCACCAATTATCACGATGGACGAGGCCGTGAAGAAAAACGTCGATTCCATTTTGAACAACCAACAAAACAAATAAATCCATCCGTATGCGAAAACTACTCATCACCACCCTGTTGTTGTTCACCGCATGGAATTCGCATGCCGCAAAACCCAACATTCTCATTATCCTTGTTGACGATCTCGGCTACGGCGACCTCTCCAGCTACGGCGCGACCGACCTCAAATCGCCCGCAATTGATTCGCTGATGGCCGCCGGGATGCGCTTCGATTCCTTTTACGCAAACTGCCCCGTGTGCAGCCCCACGCGCGCGGCATTGCTCAGTGGCACGTACCCGGATCTTGTTGGCGTGCCGGGCGTCATTCGCACGCACCCGGTAAACAACTGGGGTTGGCTCTCACCCAAAGCCGTGTTGCTCCCCAAGCCGCTCAAAACTGCCGGCTATCACACCGCCATCGTCGGCAAATGGCATCTTGGCCTTGAATCGCCTAATCGCCCCAATGAACGCGGTTTCGATTATTTCAAGGGGTTCCTCTGTGACATGATTGATGACTATTACAAACACCGCCGCCACGGCATAAATTATTTCCGCGAAAACGAAAAGGAAATCGACCCGCCCGGTCACGCCACCGATCTCTTCACCGAATGGGCCATTGATTATCTCAACCATCAAAAAGGAGGGAAGAAACCCTTCTTCCTCTACCTCGCTTATAACGCACCGCACACGCCCATCCAGCCTCCAGCTGATTGGTTGGCCAAAGTTAAGGCACGCGAAAAAAACATCACCGACCCACGCGCCAAACTCGTGGCACTCATTGAACACATGGATGATGGCATCGGCAAAGTGGTGGCCGCACTCAAAGCAAACGGCCAATACGAAAACACGCTCATCATGTTCAGCAGTGACAACGGCGGCCAGCTCAACGTCGGTGCCCAATGCGGCAACCATCGTGGCGGCAAACAGGACATGTACGAAGGCGGCCTCAAAGTCCCCGCCTGTGCCGTCTGGCCGGGGCGCATCCAACCCGGCTCGCGCAGTCAATTGCCCGCGCTTTCGATGGATCTTTATCCCACTGCCTGTGTGGTAGCCGGAGCGAAAGTGCCCGACTATGTTGAAGGCGTAAGCATCCTCCCGACATTCCTTGGCAAACCCCAAACATTGAAACGTGATATGATTTTTGTACGGCGCGAGGGTGGGCGTTTATATAACGGTCAGGATTATCATGCCTTGCGAAGAGGAGATTGGAAACTGGTCCACAACCGACCCGACGAACCCCTTCAGCTCTACAATCTTGCCACCGATCCGCTGGAGAAAAATAATTTGGCCGCCACCGAGCCTCAAAAATACAACGAACTTAAAAACACGCTCCGGGAACATTTTCAGCGTGCCGGTCAAGTGCCTTGGCAAAGGCCGTCCAAGTAAGGTAAACTCCCTGTCCGGCTGTTGCGGAAAACCAGCCGACTACGGGGTGAACGGGCAAAGCAAAACCGCAATGAAATTTTCAACATTTAACGACGCCACCGATGCGGTGAGGCAAATGATTCGCAGTGGCGAAGGCGATTTCAATCAATTGGCACTGGCGCTATTTGCACTCCAAAAAGAACACGTACCGGCCTATCGCGACCTCTGCCAAACAAAGCCAGTTACCGCAACCCATTGGAGAGAGATCCCGACCGTGCCGACCACCGCGTTTCGGGACTTAGAAATCACCAGCCTTTCTCCCGAAACACGCACAACGGTGTTTCATTCAAGCGGCACCACCGGCGCAGCCCATAGCCGTCACTGGCACAACGCATTATCGTTGGCCGTTTATGAAACATCATTGCGGATTGGGATTGAAAAATATTTAAGGCCAAAAGATTGCCAAATCCTGACGCTCACCCCTCCGCCCAATGAGGCGCCGCATTCATCGCTTTCACACATGGCTGCCACGGTGCACCCAAGCGTGATCTTCGGCGGATGCATCACGGACACCGGATGGTCCATCAATCACGAGAACACCCAACGCACTTGCAAAAAAGCAATCCAAACCCAAACCCCACTACTGATCATAGGCCCGGCATTTTCATTTGTGCATTGGCTGGATCAATTGGATTCGCCCATTGCATTGCCCACAGGCTCGCGCGTGATGGAAACAGGCGGATACAAAGGCCGCTCACGGGAACTATCAAAAACTGAATTACATGAATTGATTTCCAATAACCTCGGCGTAACCCACAATCACATCGTTTGTGAATACGGAATGTGCGAATTGAGCTCCCAAGCTTATGATCGAATTGTGGGGGAGCAAACCGCCCGCACCTTCACCTTCCCCGCCTGGGCTCGCTCTCGCGTAATTTCCAGTGAAACAGGATCCGAGGTGGATGACGGCAACACCGGATTGCTGCAAGTTTTTGACCTAGCCAACATCCGCTCCGTGCTAGCCATCCAAACCGGTGACATAGCAGTACGTCGCGGCGAAGGATTTGAACTTATTGGGCGTGCAACTCAATCCGATCCGCGCGGCTGTTCGCTGGCGTTGGCAGAAAGCTAACCTGATGGATCTGCCAAACTATTTCATCATCGACACCCAACCGGAGGCGCCTCTTTCACCGCAGTTGATCACCGAAGCGTGCCGCCAACTCAAACGCAACCGAATTCAATATTTGCGAGACTTCCCAACCGCGCACACCATTACATTGCTTGCTCAACTAGCAGAAAACTGGCAGGACGCGCTTTACCCATTCCGTATAAAGGCACTAAAAGCCGGGCAACAATCCACCGGTTTTTCTCCCGAGAGTTTAGCCCGCGGATTGGATGAATTTTTTGCGCGCATTACCGAAGACAGTTTACACAATCTTGTTACACAGGAACTCGGCGACCCGCGGCGGCTCGATGCTCCCCTGAGCACCTCCGAAGAACGCTCTGAAAATCGATCCGCCTTTGCCCGCGGTCCGGAGCTGATCGGCCACATCACCGCCGGCAATCTCCCCTGCCCTACTTTAATGAGCCTGATCCACGGACTACTGGTTGGCTCGGCACAGTTCGTAAAATGTGCAGAAAACGCGGGCTTTATCCCGCGCCTTTTTGCTCATTCAATTTACCACACTCACGCCAAGCTCGGCTCATGCATTGAGCTCGCACGTTGGTCAGGCGGGGATGATCCATTAGAAAAAGCGCTCTTCGATGAGGCCGATTGCGTGATGGCCGTGGGCCGCGATGAGACACTTGAGGCCATCCGCACGCGCCTCCCCAATGGAAAACAATTTCTCAGCCACGGCCACCGTGTCAGCTTCGGATACATCCACAAACATTGCCTTTCGCGCGCGATGGCCCGCGAGCTGGCAGCCAATGCGGCGCGCGACGTGGCGGCGTGGAACCAGCTCGGCTGCCTGTCGCCTCATGTATTTTATGTGGAATGCGATGGAGCGGTTCGGCCGGAACAGTTCGCCGAAATGTTGTCCGAGGCAATTTGCCAACTGGAGCAAACCGAACCGCGCGGTGCAATCAGCGAAGCCGAAGCAGGTGACATTGCCCATCGACGCTCCTGTTATGAAATCCGTGAAGCCCACACCGGCGATGTGCGCCAATGGAAAAGTGAAGACACCACGGCATGGACGGTGGTCTTTGAAGAGGAACCTCAATTCTCAGCATCCTGTATGAACCGTTTCGTTCACGTGAAAAGCACCTCTGATATTGATGCAACCCTCCGCGCGGCCGAGATGGTTCGCGGACAGGCTTCCACCGTCGGCCTCGCCGCACCCAAAAACGAAGCGGAAGAAATCGTGATCAAACTCGCTCACTGGGGCGTGACCCGCGTGTGCCCGATCGGCCAAATGCAAAACCCACCCGTTGGCTGGCGTCACGATGGTCGGCCGACATTGGGCGATTTGGTCACGTGGACTGATTGGGAAATGTAAATTTATGATTATGGAATTACGAAAAACATTTCAGTTCGAAGCAGCCCACTCGCTGCCCAATCTCCCGCCAGAACACAAATGCGCCCGGCTGCACGGGCACAGTTTTAAGGTGGAAATCATTGTCACCGGCGAATGCGACCCCAAATTCGGATGGGTAATGGACTACGCTGACATCAGCGGCGCATTCGATCCAATCTGGAAGCAACTCGACCACTTTCATCTCAATGAAATCAATGGCCTTGAAAACCCAACCAGTGAAAACATCGCGATATGGATCTGGGACCACCTCAAACCTCGATTGCCGTTACTCACCGGCATCGAAGTAGCAGAAACCTGCAATGCGCGTTGTGTTTATCGTGGCAAATAATTAAACTCCGTCATGGCCACGCGGTATGCTCACGTAAACATCATCGCCAATGACTGGCGCATGCTAAGTCATTTTTACGAAACGGTGTTCGACTGTGAGCCGTGGAGCAGCGAACGCGATCATCACGGGCCACATATTGATGCACTCACCGGTATGCCGGGAGCCCGGGTTCAGGGGCGGCATTTGCGTGTGCCCGGGCATGGCGAAAATGGCCCCACGATTGAAATTTTTACCTTCGCCGACAATGGCGAAAATTATCCGAAACCCCTCAACCGCCCCGGGTTGGCACACCTCGCTTTTGAAGTGGATGATGTGGAGGCCACGCGCGCACAAATCAAATCATTGGGAGGAAGGGATTACGGCGAACTCGTCACCATTGACATTCCTGGTGCCGGCCGCCTCACGTTGCTTTACATGACCGATCCGGAAGGCAACATCGTTGAATTGCAAAAATGGCATCACGACCCAGACTCCGCCTAATCCGCATTGCCCCACTGCTGGTTTTACTGTAAAACCTCCCGACCGAATGAAGACTCCCTTTTTCCTTTTGGCCATGGTGCTGATCACCACCACCGTTACGTCCAGCGCGCAATTGCCGCCACCCAATCCAAAACCCATTTCCGGCGCACGACATCCGGCCCTGAGCCCGGATGGCAAGCGGTTAGCTTTTGTCTATCGCGGCGATATTTGGATTTCAAACTCCACCGGCGGAAGAGCGATCCCGGTCACCTCCCATCTCGCCCTCGACGCCTATCCCGTGTTCTCCCCCGATGGAAACTGGATTGCATTCGGCAGCCGTCGTCACGGGCAATGGGACGTCTTTGTAATTCCCTCGCTCGGCGGCACCGCACGGCAATTGACGTGGCACAGCGGAAACGAGCTTCCCTTCGGTTGGAACAGCGACAGCAGTCGCATTTGCTTCACCGCCCGACGTGATGACATGAGATACGGAATCTACACTGTGGACGTCTCCACTTTTCGTTCTGAATTGCTCTGCGAAGATTACGCCCCGATGCAATACCCGCGGTGGTCGCCCAACGGCAAAACGATGGTCTACGGCCGCTACGGCATGCCCTGGTATCGCGCACGCTATACGGGTTCCGCCGCAGCAGAAATTTGGGTGTTGAATCTTGCAACCCAAGAGCGCAAAAAAATTCGCGGGAACGGGCATCAACATTTATATACACAATTCCTCCCGGATGGCCGACTGCTCACGGTGACCACCGGCGAAGCCACCCCTTCCGCGCCCAAGCTCAATGAACAACTTGGCAAATTTACGGACAATGATAAACGCACCCCTAATCTTTGGACGGTCGATGCAAATGGAAAAGCAACACAACTCACTCACTTCATCGGCGATGGCGTCCGTTACCCATCGGTGTCCATGAATACGGGAGATGTTGCATTCGAATACGGTCACCAAATTTGGCTGCTCAAAAAAGGCCAGGCAAACGCCAAACCAATTTCAATAATCGCCCTCACTGATCACAAGCAAAGCCCGCGGCGGCGCGAAACCCTTAAAGACGGCGTCACAGAAGCCGAACCGGCACCCGATGGCAAGAGCATGATTTTCGGCCTCAAAGGTGACATTTGGCAAATCCCCATCGCCAAGCCCACCGGGGTCGCTCGCGGTACTGCAGAGCAAGCCCGACGACTCACGCGCTGGCCGGGTGATGACTCCGATTTTTCGTGGGGTAAAGACAGTAAAAAAATCTACTTCACCTCCGACCGCGAAAACAACACACGCATTTATGAACTCAATTTAGAAACCCAAAAACTGCGACCCTTATGGAACCGCAAGGAGGACGTGGTTCGCTTACGAGTTGCCCCCGACGGCAAGCATCTTTTCTTTTGGATGGCCGGCCCCGAAGGCGGGCTGCAGCGCCTAACGCTCGCCGATGAAAAACTCAAAACCATCGTCAAACTCCCCGGCACTCACGTCCGCGGTCGCGGCGGGATTGAATATGAATGGTCACCGGACAACCAGTGGATTGCGTACACCACCCGCACCGGCGACAGCTCATACAACATTTGGATCGTGCCCGCCGATGGCGGCGAAGCGGTTAATGTTACCCGCCTTAATGCGTTCCACAGCGACCCGACCTGGTCGAAAGACGGAAAATATTTGTACTTTCAAAGCGATCGTGATGGGGAAGGACTCTACCGGCTCGCGTTGAAACCGGATGCTTTTCGAATTTCAGATGTCGACATGAAATTCCAAAAACCATCCAAACCTGTAAACGTTGATATCGATTTCGATGGCATCCACCGGCGCATCATCAAGATGTCCTCTCAGAACCCGAGCTCCGATCTCATCGCCGCCAATGACGGGAAAATATATTTTTTGGCACGAGGTGACATTTACAGCGTGTCATATGATGGCCGTGAAACCAAGAAAATCACCACCGGCGGACAACGCGTTGCCTTTCGTGTTATGAAGGATGGCCGCAAGACCACCTTTATGAAGAGCGGTGAAATGTTTATCGGAAGAATTGATGGCGGGCCAGAATCCAAAATCACCTTCAAGGCCGACTGGGTGAACGATATTAATGCCGAACGCATGGCGGCATTCAATGCGTTTTGGAAAACATTTCACCATCGGTTTTACGATGCTAACTTTCACGGTCGTGACTGGGATGCGCTACGCATTAAATATCTCAAACGCATGGGAAGCGTGGATACTCCGATGGAGTTTTCCACCCTATTGCAAATGATGGTCGGCGAATTGGAGGCATCCCACACAGAAGTCAGTGCGCCCCCGGAATCCGCTAAGCCCAGCACGCCCCATCTCGGATTCACCATTGATCACACCCACCGCGGTTTGGGGTTAAAAATAAAAACAGTTCCGAAGGGCGCACCGGGTTCGTTTGAAAAAACCAGGATCAAACCTGATGAATATGTCATTTCAATTGACGGCTCCATGGTGGACGCCAATGAACGCTTGTACAGCCTTCTTAACGCACGGGGGAATCGTATCGTCGAGTTTTTAGTAAACGACAAGCCACACAAAAGCGGCGCGCGCAAAGTACGCTACCAACTAATGTCGCAAACGGAATGGACTGATTTAAATTATAAAAACCGTGTATCCGCTACCCGCCGCAAAGTGGAAACCGCCAGCAAGGGCAAGATTGGGTATCTACATATCGCCGCGATGAGCTCCACAGATAAAACCCGGTTTGAGCGTGAAGCCTACGAATACATCCTTGGCAAGGACGCAATGATTTTGGATGTGCGCAACAATCGCGGCGGCAACATTTCCGACACCCTGATTGACTGGCTCGAACGCAAGCCGCATGGCATTTATCAATCACGCGATCTATCTCCCGAAGTAGCACCCTACCGTGTCTGGAATAAACGCGTCATCGTTCTGATGAACGAGCACAGCTATTCAAACGGTGAAATGTTCCCGTACGCCATGCGCCAACGCGGCCTTACTGAAAAGATAGTAGGCATCGCCACCCCGGGCTATGTGATTTGGACTTCAGGATTCTCATTGCCCGGCGGTTTCAAAGCCCGCATCCCGGGCAAAGCCGTTTATCGTATGGATGGCTCCAATATGGAAAATAACGGCGAGAAACCGGACGTGCGCGTGTGGATCACACCCGACGAATGGGCTGCCGGAAAAGACCCTCAACTGGTAAAAGCGCTGGAATTGCTTGAACCCAAGCCCGCCACAATAAAACCGTGAACCAGCCAACGGACACGGAACTCATCCGGCTATGGCGCGATGAGCCCGCGCCGTTGCTGCCTTTGCTGCACGCATTTCAGAATCGTGATGGATGGCTGAGCGAGAATTCATTGCGCAGTATTTCCGAGGGCCTGAAAATTCCACTAGCGGAGTTGTTCGGTACCGTCACGTTTTATCATCACTTTTCCCGGAAAGAAAACGGGCAAAACAAACCGCGCGTGTGCGATGGGCCGGTATGCCGTTTTCGAGGGACGCAAAATATACTGGAATCATTAGACGCCAAACCCATGCCCTGCGCTGGTCGGTGCGATGGGCCGATCCCTGTTCTCAAAGGAAATCAAGTGCTTATCGGTTGCGAAGCGAATGACTTGAACCTGTTACCCTCGCCTTTACCGCCGCCCAATCCCAGCGGGATTGAGGAATGCGTATTCGCGCACATTCGCGAGGAGGGCCGCGCCACGATTGAGGGCTATCAAAAAACCGGCGGATACGAAGCACTCGAAAAAACATTGACCGATTCGCCTGAATCTTTAGTGGCACTCATCACTGAAAGCAAACTCGCCGGCCGTGGCGGCGCGGGATTTCCTACGGGTAAAAAATGGGAAATGGTCGCTCAAGCGGAAGGCCATCCAAAGACCATCGTTTGTAACGCGGATGAAGGTGAGCCAGGCTGCTTTAAAGATCGCGCGTTGCTGGACTACGACCCGCACGCCACCTTGGAAGGAATGATTCTCGCCGCGTACGCCACCGGCGCAACGCGCGGTTTCATTTACTTGCGCTACGAATATCCCGACACGATGGGCACCCTCGAGCGCGCCATCGCGGAAGCAAAAACCGCTGGATTGCTCGGCCAAAACATCGCCGGCAAAGAGGGATTTGATTTTGAAATTCATATTCGACGCGGGGCGGGTGCTTATATTTGCGGCGAGGAAGGTTCGCTGCTCAACAGCCTCGAAGGCAAACATCCCTTCCCGCGCAATCGCCCGCCCTTCCCCGTCACACACGGCTTTGAAAATTTACCCACGGCGGTTAACAACGTGGAAACTTTTTCCGCCGTGCCACCCATCGTAAACCACGGCGCGAATTGGTATCAATCGCTCGGCCTCGGCGGGCACGCCGGCACCAAAGCCATCAGCCTTTCCGGTGACATTCAACGTCCCGGCAATTACGAAATACCCTTTGGTCTACCTCTCAAAACACTCCTGTACGATTGGGCTGGCGGACCGCTCGCGAGGCAATCCATCCAAGCCGTGAGTATGGCCGGATTGTCCGGCGGATTTCTCGGCGGCAGCGATCTCGACGAAGTCACGCTCGACGAACCCTCCATCCGCTCCAAAGGCGCATTTCTTGGCGCAGCGGGCATAATGGTTTTTGATGACCGCCGCAACATGGTCGATGTCGCCCACAATGCAATGGCCTTTTTTGCGGAAGAATCCTGCGGCAAATGTTTTCCCTGCCGCATCGGCACCCAACGCCTCACCGAACGCCTCAATGGTTCCGCCAGTGCTGCCACGGAGATCGAATGGCACAGCGAGGTTGATGACATCGGCGACACAATGATGGCCACCAGCGCGTGTGGCCTCGGGATGGCTGCGCCCAACATTACGCGCAGTTTGCAAAAATATTTTCCCGATCAAGTCTCCACACACTTGCAATCAGTTTCCCAATAACGACAATCCGCAAAATGAACGCAACGGCTGAAATCAAAACACAAACGCTGACACTCGATGGAGACGAAGTGCCATTTCGTGAAGGCGAAACGATTTACGAAGTCGCCCAACGCGCCGGACGCGAAGTCCCGACTTTGTGTTATGATGCACGCCTCGAAGCTTTCGGAGCGTGCCGATTATGCGTCGTACAATTAGAAGGCGCGCGCAACCCCGTCGCCTCCTGCACCACACCCGCCGAGGCCGGAATGGTGGTGCACACTTCCACCGAGGCGATAGAGAAACACCGACGCACGCTTCTGGAATTGGTCGCCTCAGAAAACCCTGATTCCACCATCGACCCACTGCGCGGATTTGCTTCACAGGAATTGAACGTGTTGCTCGATCGACACGAAGTACAGCCCGGTCGTTTTACGGGGGAGCATTCAGGCACAACCAGTGGCGACGACAATCCGTTTATCCTGCGCGATTATGATCATTGCATTTCCTGCTACCGTTGCGTGCGCGTGTGCGCAGAGCAGGAGGGCGACCACGCGATCACGATGATGAATCGTGGATTTGATAAACAAATCACCGCCGAGTTCAACAACCGCCTCAAGGAAAGCGCCTGCACCTTCTGCGGCCAATGCGTGCAAACCTGCCCCACCGGCGCGCTGGGCGACCGCAAAGCAATGCGCGCGGAATCCCTGCCAGGTAAGCTGGAAAAGACGCGCAGCGTGTGCCCGTACTGCGGGGTTGGATGCCAAGTGGATTTGCTTTCTAAAGAAGACAAATTGGTTGGGATTCAACCCGCGATGGATGGCCCCGCCAACGAAGGCGCGCTCTGCATCAAAGGCCAATTCGCATTCGATTTCGTGCAGCACGACGATCGCCTCACGAAACCACTCGTGCGCGGCGACGATGGCGAACTTCACGAAGTGGATTGGAACACCGCACTGGATCGCGCCGCCGAGGGCTTCCGCAAAGCGCTCGAGGAACACGGCCGCCACGCGATTTACGGTGTGGCTTCTGGCCGCGCACCCAGTGAGGCCGCGTATACGATGCAGAAATTTATCCGCGCTGGGTTTGGTACGAATCAGATTGATAATTGTAGTCGTGCTTGACACGCCCCCACGGTCGCCGGTCTGGCGGCCACCATCGGGCGCGGAGCTATGTCCAACCCCCTCGCGGACATGGACAAACCGGACGTAATTTTCTGCATCGGCACCAATATGACCGAGTGCCATCCGGTCGCTGCCACGCGCATTAAAAAAGCCCTCAAGCGCGGCGCAAAAATGATCGTCGCCGATCCCCGCAAAATCCCGCTCGCGGGAATGGCGCACCTGTATTTGCCTTTACGTGTGGGCTCGGATGTCGCGTTGCTGCTCGGCATGGCGCACGTAATTTCCCGAGAAAATTTGACGGATAAAACGTTCATCGCCGAACGCACAAAAGGCGCCAATGAATTTCTTGAGCACCTGAAAAACTTTACTCCCGAATGGGCCGCCGAAATCACCGGGCTCAACCCCACTGACATCGAGGAAGCCGCACGGTTGTACGGCGGCGCGGATCGCGGTGCGATCTTTTACACACTCGGCATCACCGAGCACATTTGCGGCGTGGATAATGTGCAGAGCCTTTGTAATCTTGCGTTGATGACCGGGAACCTCGGACGCGAAGGCACAGGCATCAATCCCATGCGCGGGCAAAACAACATTCAAGGCGCAGGTGATTCCGGCGCGGTGCCGGCTAATTATCCCGGCTTTCAACCAGTGAATGATCCCGATTGCCAAAAGAAATTTGCAAAACTTTATGGCCGTGCGATTGATGCAGAAAAAGGCATCACCAAAGTCACTGCCCTGAATGAATGCGGCAAATCTATCCACGCGATGATTATCAATGGCGAGAACACCGTGGTGTCCGACCCCGACCGCGCCCATTGCCAACACGCGCTCGAGTCGCTCAACCATCTCGTGCTCATCGATATTTTCCGCACTGAAACCGCCGAGCTGGCCGATGTGGTTTTACCCGCCACTGCCTTTGGCGAAACCGATGGCGTGTGTGTGAACACCGAACGCCGCGTACAGCGCCTCCGTCAGGCCGTGCCGCCGCAGGGCGAAGCGCAACCGGATTGGTGGATTGTTTCACAAATTGCCCAGCGACTCGACATCCCCGGTTTCGAATTTGAATCTGCCAAAGATGTTTTCAATGAACTCTGCGATCTTTCGCCAATCTACGCGGGGCTCGATTGGGACCGCATCGAAAACGCCGAGTACCAATGGCCCGTGCCGGAAAATGATCATCCCGGCACACCGATACTGCACGAAGGTGAATTCAAAAACGGCCGCGGCCTGTTCAGCATTATCAACTACCGCGACCCCGCCGAGGTGGTGGACGACAAATATCCTCTATGGCTCACCACCGGTCGCCGACTGCAAGCCTACCACACGCGCACGCAAACCGGGCGCTCAACGGGCATCGATTATTTATTGAATGAAGAATCACTGGAGGTTCACCCGGATGACCTCACTGCACTTCAACTCACTGATGGCGGTTTTGCCAACCTCACCAGCCGTCGCGGCACCGTAAAAATTCGCGTGCGTGCCTCCGGCCAATCACCACCCGGCACGGTATTTTGTAGCTTCAGTTTCAACGACGTCCCCGTGAATATCCTCACCGGCTCCGGCTACGATCCCATCACCGAAACCGCTGAACTGAAAGTCTGCGCCGTGCGCGTGGAACCGGCATAAAAAATGGGAGAATCTAAGTCAATCGAGATTCAACGCTGGAATGGCGACACGCTTAATCCTGCAGAAACTGACACCGTGGCCACCGAGGAGCCGCTGGAAATTCGTGTTCGTGGACGGAGCATTGCCATCACGATGCGCACACCGGGGCACGACGAAGATTTAGCAGCCGGATTTTTAGTCACGGAAAATATCATTCAAAACCGGCGGGATATCAGTGAGATCGCACACTGTCGCGAGGGCGAAGCGGCGCAACTGCGTAACACAATGAATGTTTTTCTGACGCCGGATGTGGAGGTGGATTTCGGGCAACTCACGCGCCATTTTTTCGCCAGCTCCAGCTGTGGCCTTTGCGGCAAAGCGAGCATTGATAGCGTGCATCAACATTTTCCCCCGGTGGTAAACCAATCAGAGGTGAACGCCAAAATGCTGGCTGCGTTGCCGGATAAACTTCGCGTGGCTCAGCCCACTTTTGACCAAACCGGCGGACTGCACGCGGCAGGGCTGTTTTCGATGGAAGGATTTCTCACCGTCAGCCGCGAAGATGTCGGGCGGCACAACGCGGTGGACAAAGTGATCGGCAATGCGTTTTTGGATCGTGTGGATTTATCACAAAGCATTTTGTTGGTAAGCGGCCGCGCTTCATTTGAAATTATGCAAAAATCACTGGCCGCACGCATTCCAATCGTAGCGGCCGTGTCCGCACCTTCATCCTTGGCAGTGGAATTTGCACAGGACAGCGGGCAAACACTGGCCGGATTCGTCCGAGGGAAAACGATGAATGTTTATGCGGGAGCGCAGCGAGTGCAGTAGGGCGTGCTCCCCGAGCGCGCAATGGCGGGATCGGAAAAACCGCTCTACCGATCATTGCGGGCGTCCAGATACTCCCGTAAAGATTGCGCGCCTTTCACCCCAAAACCGGACACCTCGGAAATTTGTTCCACAGTTGCTTCGCGCAATCTTTGGAGGCTCCCAAAATGTTTTAGCAACGCCGCTTTGCGACTGGCCCCGATGCCAGGGAATTCGTCCAGCACGCTTTCGGAAATTTTTTTGAGGCGCAATTCAACATTGAAAGTGTTGGCGAATCGATGGGACTCGTCACGAACGCGTTGGAGAAGTTTCAAAGCGGCGTTGTCTAAGCCCAATCGCAGCGACTCCATTTCGTTGGGGCGATGGATTTCTTCGAATTCTTTAGCCAGTCCGATAGCGGGAATGTCAGCCAAACCCAGCTCCTCCAACTCTGCGGTGGCGGCGCTGAGCTGGCCTTTACCCCCATCAATGAGGATGAGATTTGGCATCGGACGTTTTTCTTTTTTAAGGCGTGCGTACCGGCGACTGACGGCTTCGGCCATACAGGCGAAATCGTTCTGAGATTTTACGGCCTTCATTTTGTAGCGGCGATACTCGGAATTAGCTGGACGGCCATTGCGGAAGACAACCATCGACGCAATCATAAATGTGCCGCTGATGTTCGATATATCAAAACCCTCAATGCGCGCGGGCGGTTCGGCGAGGCCCAATTCTTTGGCGAGTTGTGCGAGGTCACGATCGGGGTCGATGGCGAGAGGAAGTTCGTTGGGAAGGCGATGGTAGCGGGTGGTTTTGCGTGTGGTATCCCGAAGCGCGTCAATTTGATCACGTATTTTTGCGGCGCGTTCGTAGTCGCGTGATTCGGCGGCTTTGTGCATCGCGGCCTCGAGTTGGCCTAGTATTTCAGCGCAGTGGCCGGTTAAGAAATCGCAGGCGTTTTCAACCTGCATTCGGTATTGCTCACGGGTGACTTTTTCAATGCACGGTGCGCTACACACTTCGAGGTGCCCATAAAGGCAATGTTTGTATTCGTGCTCATCAGGAGTGAAGGGCTTGCAACCGCGTAAATTGAATTTGTGGCGCGCGAGCTCGAGCGTCCGTTTAAGAGCGGTCCCGCTGGGGAACGGGCCGAAATAGCGCGCGTTGTCGTCTATCTTCAGCCGCGTAAGAGCGAAGCGCGGGATCGGATCGTTGAGGTTCACCTTGAGCATTAAGTAGCGTTTGTCATCACGGAAGCTGACGTTGTAACGCGGTTTGTATTGCTTGATGAGGCGACTCTCAAGTAGCAGCGCCTCGGCCTCACCCTTCACGACGTGCACATCGAAATCATGAATGCCCTCAACCAGCGCGCGGAATTTCACATCCCAACTCATCCGGCGCGAGGGATGAAAATATTGGCTCACGCGCTTGCGAAGGTCTCGCGCTTTACCAACATAAATGACCGTGCCCAGCCGGTCTTTCATCAAATAAATGCCCGGTTTATGCGGCAGCTCACTGACCTTACTGCGAATGGCGTCGGTGGCAGGCATTGTTGGGATGAGCGGTTTGCAGTGAGCGGTGAGCAGTTTTTGGGCGCACTGCTAACAGCTCACCGCTTACTGCTCACCTCATTCACTCCGCCCACTCAGGGTTTTCTATGAAAGCGTAGCAAATCATATGGGCTATGCCCATTTGGCAATCCTCGGCGCGGCCGTAGTGAGTTTCATCGATGACGATGCAATTATCGGCGAGGTCGGCAAGCTTGCCGCGTTTGCCACCGATGAGGGCGATGATATTCAGGCCCTTTTCCTTTGCCCACTCGCAGGCGGCAATGAGATTGGGGGAGTTGCCGCTCACGCTCATCGTCAGCACCACATCGCCTGCCTCGGCGTAATTTTCGAGTTGGCGGCGGTAAATGTCGTCATATCTGTAATCGTTGCCAATGGCGGTCATCCAACTCACGTTGTCATTAAGACTAAAAACTTTAAACCGTTTGCCTACGGCATCCGACGAGCCCTTGCCAAGGTCGGTGGCAAAGTGCGAGCAGTTCGATGCACTGCCGCCGTTGCCGAACACAAAAATCTGGCCGTCATTTTTTAGCGCCTCCTTCACTGTCTCGATGGCGGCGGCCACTTGGTCCACGGGGATGGTGTCGAGCGCCTTTCGCTCGGCGGCGATGTAATCAGAAATCCACTCCTTCATCGGCGAAGCGTATCCCAAATATGTCGCGGAGTCAGCCCAAAAGGGAGACAGGGATTTTACGAATTCGCACGGATTCTAACCATTTGTGTAAAGCCGTGAAATCCGTGTCTTAAAATGACTCAGCCGTGGTTGCCCCCAATTTTCTTTTCGCAACCCTGTTTTTACGCTACACAACGCGGCGAATGGAAGGTGCTAAAAATGAGGTGCAGCGGAAAACGCTGGAGGAGCGGCGGGAGATGGATGGGCTGTCGCGCATTCGGCATTCGTGTGCGCACGTGCTGGCTACGGCGGTACTGCGGATATGGCCGGAGGCAAAACTGGATATCGGGCCGCCAACGGATGAGGGGTTTTATTACGACTTCGATTTGGAACATCGCTTCACACCCGATGATTTTGAAAAAATCGAGGCGGAAATGACGAAGGTGGTAAAGGAAAATCAGCCCTTCGAGATATCCGAGATGACACGCGACGAAGCGAAGGCGCATTACGCGAAACTGGAGCAACCGTTCAAGCTGGAGCGGATCAATGACATTCCGGAGGACGAACAAATCACCTTTTATCGCAATGGCGAATTTTTTGATTTATGCGCCGGCCCACACGTGCCACGCACGGGAAATGTAAAAGCGTTTAAATTACTGCGACTGGCGGCGGCGTATTATCGTGGCAACGAAAAGAACCCGCAGTTGCAACGCATTTACGGCACGGCGTTTAAGAACAAAACGCAGCTCAACGAATGGCTTGAGATGCGGGAAGAAGCGGCCAAGCGCGACCACCGAAAAATTGGTCGCGAGCAGGGCTTGTTTACGCTGTCGCCGTTGGTGGGGCAAGGTTTAGTTTTGTGGATGCCCAAAGGCGGCATCGTGCGCTCGGAGTTACAAAGCTTTATGCAGGGCGAGTTAACGCAGCGCGGATACAATCCAGTGTTCACGCCGCACATTGGCAGCATTGAGCTTTACAAAAAATCAGGGCATTTCCCGTATTACAAAGAGAGCCAGTATCCGACGATCACAGCGGACGAAAATGAGGAGTATCTCCTCAAGCCAATGAACTGCCCGCATCACATCCAAATTTTTGCGGCGCAGAAACACAGCTATCGCGAGCTCCCCATTCGCCTGGCTGAATTTGGTACGGTGTACCGATACGAACAAAGCGGAGAACTGAGCGGCATGACGCGTGTGCGCGGGTTAACGCAAGATGACGCCCATCTTTTTTGTATGCAGGAACAGGTGGAAGCAGAGATTCGCGACACGGTCGATCTCACACTTAAAACGTTGAAGACCCTCGGCCTCGATGATTTCCGCGTGCAAGTGAGTCTGCGCGAACCGGGCAGCGACAAGTACACCGGCGACCCCGCCCACTGGGACGCCGCCGAAGCCACGCTCGCTCGCGTGGCGACGGACATGAATATCCCGCACGATACCGTGACAGGCGAAGCGGCGTTCTACGGACCGAAGCTCGATTTTATGGTGAAGGATTGCCTTGGCCGCGAATGGCAACTCGGCACGGTGCAGCTCGATTACAATTTGCCCGAGCGATTTGGTCTCGAATACGTTGGCGCGGACAACACCGCGCATCAACCCGTGATGATTCACCGCGCTCCCTTCGGCAGCTTCGAGCGCTTTATGGGCATTCTCATCGAGCACTTTGCCGGCAACTTTCCACTGTGGCTCGCGCCCGAGCAAGTGCGCGTGCTGCCGATTACCGAACACCAAAATGAGTACGCCGGGCAAATTCTCGACCGACTCAAAAATGCCGGCATCCGTTGCGGCGCAGATTTTTCCGGCAACAAAGTCGGCGGCAAAATCCGCGATGCCGAGATGAACAAAGTCCACACGATGCTTATCCTCGGCAAAAAAGAGCAGGAAACCGCCAGCGTCGCCCTCCGGGTCCACGGCCAAGGCGACCAGGGCGTGAAACCGATTGAAGCCGCATTAACGGACATTCAAGCTGCGATTTCCTCCAGAAGCCTGTAAATTGACGCAAATAGGGCTTGCCAGTTCGGCTTGGGCTGGTATTCTCCGCGCCCCAAACAGAAAATTGAGGGAGAACATTATGGCTAGAGTTTGTAAAATCACCGGAAAACGCCCACACGTCGGCGGCACTATTTCCCGCAGCGGTAAGGCGAAAAAAGAAGGCGGCATTGGCCGTCACGTCACCAAGGTTAATAAGCGCCGGTTCATCCCCAACATTCAGCGCGTGAAAATCATCACTGAGAATGGCACGGTAAAATACGTCCGCGTGGCCGCCAGTGCTATCAAGAAAGGCCTCATCACCAAGGCGCCCAAGCGCAACTGGAAGAAGCCTGAAGAAAAGGCTTAAACGCACATCTAATGCATTTCCAACGCGACTGGACATAGCCGCGTTTTTTTGTGCCTGAAATTTTAACGCCCCTTCACCGAATGCATCATCACTCGCCGAAGATTGCGATCGCTTTCGCGTTTTTTGATGGTTTCGCGTTTGTCGGTCTTGCGTTTACCTTGGCCAATGCCAAGCAGGACTTTTACCAACCCCTCTTTCCAGTATAATTTAAGCGGCAAAATGGACAGCCCTTTGGCTTGGGTCAATCCCTGCAAACGATCAATTTCCCGACGGTGCAGCAAAAGACGGCGCGAAGCTGTTGGCTCGTGATTGTGCCGGTTGCCGTGGGTGTATTCGTCGATGTGGCAATTCATCAGCCAAAGCTGGCCATTGTTATCCACTCGAGCGAAGGCTTCGCGAATTTGCCCCTTGCCGGCGCGAAGTGATTTCACCTCGGTACCCCGCAGCACCAATCCCGCCTCGAGCGTTTCGGTGATTTCATAATCCCGTCGCGCCTTGGAGTTAGTGATGATATCCATACTGGCTTTTTTCGCAGGCATAAAAAAGGCCGGAATAAATCCGGCAAACAAAATCTGGAGCGCCGGTTATTTGCGACGCTTCTTGGCTTTCTTGACCTCAGAAGCCATCTCTTCATCGAGGATGGAGTATTCCATTTTTTTCTCCACCAACTCCGTCAGCGCCATATCCGCCGAGCCCAGCATCGGGGCATCAATCAACGGTCGGCTTGAGCCGGAGTTGAGCTGGCGCACGCGCGCGGACACAAGATTGATGAGGATGTTCGGGTTCCCCACTAAAGTCACCGCTTCGTTGCAAAGTTCTGTATTCATTAAAGGGGCTGGAAAATACAGGCTCCAGCAGAAGGTGCAAGCAGAAAATCGAGCATTGCCGCAGCCGCGCCCAGGCATTAAAACCCTCGCGTGCCTGAAAACCGCGCTTTTAACCTCAAAAATTACGCCCGACAACGGGCTAAACAAGTCGACCGCGCACTCGGCCAACACCTCCCCACCGCCCGCACCAAGCCCGCCACGCTCCATCAGGCCATGCGATACAGCCTATTTGCCGGCGGCAAACGCATTCGCCCCATCCTGACCCTTGCTGCCGCCGAGGCATGCGGCGGGAGTGTCGGTGACGCGATGCCTCTGGCGTGTGCCATGGAATGCATCCACACTTACTCACTCATCCACGATGATTTGCCTTCGATGGACAACGACGATTTCCGCCGTGGGCGCCCCACCAGCCATAAGGTTTACGGCGAGGGCATTGCTGTGCTAGCGGGTGACGCGCTACTCACTCAGGCTTTTGAAATTGCTGGCAAAGCCCGTGGCTGGCCACGCTATTCTCACGCCGCTCTCATCGCGGAGATCACCCATACCGCCGGATCGCTCCAGCTCATTGCTGGGCAGGTCGCCGATCTAGAAGGCGAGGGCAAAAAACTCTCCCTCCCTCAGTTGCGCTACATCCACGAACGCAAAACCAGCGCACTGCTCACCTGCTCCGTCCGTCTCGGCGGAATGAGCGCCAACTGCCGCCCCGCCCAACTCAAGGCACTTTCGGATTTCGGGTACCATATCGGCCTTGCCTTCCAAGTCATCGACGACATTCTCGACTGCACCCAAACCACCGAGCAACTCGGCAAAACCGCCGGCAAAGACGCCGCCACCGCCAAGGCCACCTACCCCGCCATCGTGGGTCTGGAGAAATCCAAAAAAATCGCCAGCCAACTCACCGCCAAGGCCTTTGCCGCACTCAAGCCGTTCAATGGCAAAGCCACCGCATTGGAAGCCATTGCGGAATATCTGCTGAAGCGGGACACTTAAAGCCCCAGTTTTTTGAAGCGCGCGTTAATGTGTTTTTGGTGGAATTCCACCGAACACAATTTTTCCAGCTCGCCGGTTTTGAAATGTTTGGCCACGTTGGGGTCGGCCATCAATTGATCAAGGAAACTGGCGTCATCGCGACCGGCATGTTTTACCGCCCACGTTTCCATCGCAGCGACTTGCACCAACGAATACGCGGCCTCGCGGGTGAGCCCTTTTCGGATGAGGGCGAGCAAGACGGTTTGGCTGTTCCACATGCCGAGGCTGAGGCCCAAATTTTTTTGCATATTTTTCGGGTACACATTCAAGCCGTCCATCATTCGTTGGAGCAGCGAGAACATATAATCAAGCAGCGTGCAGGAATCGGGGAAGATGATCCGCTCCACGCTGCTGTGGGAAATATCGCGTTCGTGCCAGAGGGCCACGTTTTCCATCGCAGCCAACGCATTGCCGCGCAACACGCGGGAAAGCCCGCTAAGACGCTCCCACGTGATGGGGTTGCGCTTATGCGGCATCGCACTACTGCCTTTTTGACCTTTGGTAAATGGCTCTTCAGCCTCCAACACTTCGGTGCGCTGCAAATGGCGGAACTCCACCGCCCAACGCTCGATGCTCGCGCCAACTACAGCGATGGCGCTCATAAACTCAGCGTGGTTATCGCGTTGCACCACTTGTGTGGCAAGCGGGGCAACTTTGAGGCCGAGTTTTTTGCAGACATAATTTTCAATGCGCGGCGGCAAATGTGCGTTGGTGCCCACAGCACCGGAGAGTTTGCCGATGGCGGCCACTTCTTTACAGCGCTCTAGTCGCTGCAGCGCGCGGCCAAACTCATCGTACATCAACGCCATCTTCAACCCAAACGTGGTGGGCTCAGCTTGAATGCCGTGGCTCCGGCCAATGCAAACAGTAAACTTATGTTTGCGCGCCTGTTTGGCAATGGACTTGCGGACTTGCTTCACATCGGCAATGAGAATCTCTGTGCTTTGCTTCATTTGCGCGGCGAAGGCGGTGTCGACGATGTCGCTGGAGGTCAGCCCAAAATGCAGCCATCGACTGGCCTTATGATTGATCTTTTCGGCCACCGCGGTGGTGAAACCAATGACATCGTGATTGAGCGTGCGCTCGAGTTTCTTTTGGCGCCGGACAAGCGCCGGCAGATTGGCGAAACATTTTTCTGCCCCCACCCTCATCTTCGCGAAGTCGGCTTTGGGCACGACTCCCTCTTTTACAAGAGCTTCGCTGGCATGCATCTCGATCTGCAGCCAGAGGTTAAGCTTGTTTTCGTCAGTCCAAATTGCCCGCATTTCGGGCTGTGAATAGCGCGGTATCATCTGCAGGGAGAATAAAGCAGGAAGATAAAGCGCGTCGAGCGCAAGTCATTCACGGTTGCCTTTTTGCGGCTTTGGCAAGTGCATCCCGCTCCTTGTCGGTGAGGCTGTCCATTCCCTTTGCAGAAATCTTGTCAAGAATGGAGTCGATATCTTCCTCAACAAATTCAACTTTTTGCACCTTGCGTTTGGAAGTACGACGTGGGTAAGCCCGTGCGCCGCCGTCAATGGTCACCACTTTGCGTTCCTGCCAGCGTTCGCGTAACCGTTGCCACCACGGCTCCGCCCCAGCCAAAGTACCACCCTGAACAAATGCCAAAATGAAAAGCACACCCCCAAGCAGTCCGCCCAAGTGCGCCCCATGCGCCACGAGCGGGCCTTGGCCGCCCAGAATTTTCCGTTGCGTCAGGACACCCAACACACCGATCACCGCCAATGCGATGAGCAGATATTTTGCACGAATGCGCACGGGGATGATGAACATCAAAAGAATAGTCATCTCACGATTCCACTGCAAAACCGCAAAAGCCGCGATCAACCCGAAGACGCCCGCGGACGCACCCACCACACCGCTGGCGGGATTGATTTCGCCCCAAGCCAAACCGCATTGCACCAAGCCCCCAATAATGCCCGAAAGGAGATACATCAAGAGCATGCGGTTTTTTCCTAATGCTTCTTCGATAGGTTTGCCAATCATCCAAATCATCAGACAGTTGATGATGATGTGAAATAGATCGCCATGCAAAAACTGAAACGTGAACAATTGGTAAACGTGGCCCTGTTTCAGCAACTCCGGAACCAAAGCCAAGTTTGAATAAAACCCTTCTACCGTAAACTGCAAAATGAAGCAGAGCACGTTGGCAATGATGAGCCATCCCCACATGGGGGTTCCATCGCGCGTGGTTTCCGGTTGCCAATCCGGTTCGCGCATATATGGCCGGTCATCAAGCATGGGTTACTTTAACGCAGCCAGCTCGGTTTGCACCAGTTCTATCAGCGGCTTGAAGGCATCGGTATCAAAACTAAATGGAGCACCGGCGGCTTGGAAGAGTTCCGGCAAGGGCCGCGAGCCACCCAGTGCGAGGGCGTTTTTATAATCAGCCAGGGCTTTGGCGCGGTCGCCTTTGCTGTTTTTCCACACCCACAACGCGCCGAGCTGGGCGATGCCGTATTCGATGTAATAAAACGGAATGAGAAAAATGTGGAGCTGCCGATGCCATAGTTTGAGGTGAGATTGCTCGTGGCCGGCCCAGTCAATGTCGCCACCGAAGCGGGCGCGCAGCTCCATCCATTGGGCGTCGCGCTCTTCGCGCGTGTGATCGGGGTGCGTGTAAATCCAATGTTGAAACGCATCGACCGTGGCGATCCACGGGAAGATGGTGATGATCCCCTCGAGGTGTTCGCGCCGCGCGCGTGTGGCTTCTTCTTCGCCGTAAAATTCCTCGAGATGCTCGTTGCCAATCAGTTCCATGCTCATCGAAGCGACCTCGCAAAATTCCAGCGGCGCGTGCTGGTAATGATGAATGTCCTCATCCTGAGCCGCCAGCGTGTGGAAGGCGTGGCCGGCCTCGTGGAGGAGCGTTTCCACATCGCGCTGCAGGCCCACAGCGTTCATAAAAATAAATGGCAGACGCGCCTCGGGGAGACTGCTTTGGTATCCACCGGGTGCCTTGCCTTTGCGGTTGGCAAGATCCAGCAGCTTATGGTCGCGCATCGTTTGGAAGCCACCGGCCAATTCGTCGTCGACGTGATTGAAAATATTTTTGGTGCGCGCCACCATATCGTCCACTTCAGTGAATGGCTTCAGCGGCGACCGGCCCAGCGGATCCACGCCGGTATCCCACGGGCGCAGTGTATCAAGTTGCATTTGCTCGCGGCGCTCGGCGAGCAGTTGATTGTACAACGGCATCACCAACGTCTCTACGGCTTCGTGAAACTTAAAGCAATCGTCCGGCTGATAATCAAAGCGCCCTTTGGAAAGGTGCTTGAACTCGCGGTAATCCTTGAAGCCCGCGTTGGCGGCAATCTGCACGCGCAGCGCCATCAATTTTTCAAACTGCTCATCGCAGGCATCCGCCACTTCGAGCCGTTTGTTGGCGACTAACTCCCAAGCTTCTTGGCGCAGCGCACGATCGTTTTCCTGTAAGTACACACCCATCTGCACCAGCGTTTTTTCTTCGCCCTGAAACTCGACGGTGAGCGCGCCCATCATTTCCTGATATTCCTGACCGAGCTTGGTTTCCTGCGTTTCCAGCGGCACATTTTCCTCGCGGAACAATTCCACGTACGACGCCCAATCGCGGTCGAGCACTTCGTAACGAGTCTCGGGCAAATTGCAACGCTGCGGATGTTCCACAAACAATTTGGACAATTGAAAAAATTTCTCCTTCATTCCCGGCTCGATGTTCTCCACAAAATCGAGGTAGCCCTTCTTGGCGTCTTCATTGGAAGTGTGGCACGTCATCGCGATGTACCGACGTGAGCCATCTTCATCGAGGATCGCGCTCAACTCGCTGACTTCCAAAATCCACGCCTCGAGATCAGCCGCCGATTCACAACTGCCAATGCGCTCGGCGAGTTGATCAAAAAACGGCTCGATGGTATTCCAGCTATCAAGCTTGAGATCTGTCGGCACGAATGCGCGCGGTTTGTAAGGGGCGAGTATTCCAAACGGCAATAATTCCATGCGCGGGACGATGTCAAAATGCCCGCCAGTTGCGAGCCAAAAATCAGTCAGCACGCCGAATCCAAACCCCCGTGTGCCGCCAACGCTCCCGCAATTGCTCAGCCGAAATCTCCATTCGACCGGAAAGCGGATCACCCAAAATCATTTTCCCATCTTCCTCACCCAGCCAAGCCACCCAGTGATCCATCATAAAACCGTATTTGATGCGAAGCAGCACCGAGCCCTCTTTCGGCAAATCCGCCAGCGAATCGAACCAGCAATACTCCGCCACCACACCATCGCGCTCGTGCAGCCGGTTGATTGCCCGCGCCAATTCATCCGGCTCCGTGCCCGTAAAATGCGTGGTGTGCGCCGCCACCGCCAGCGCGCCTTCGCCCGAGTCCACTCCCAATCGTCGCAACCCCGTCACCGCCGAGGCCGGGCCGCAGGTGTAATCGCTGGTCTGCGCACACACCTCCCCGTTGCCGTGCCAACGCGTTTTCATCGCCGTCAATTTACCGCGCAACATGGCCGACGCGATAAAAGGCACCAGTGAATTGATCGCTGCCAAAACCATCATCACCGTGATGAGTTTGCGAAGATTATCCGTAGAGAGTTTTGGCAAAATCGTGGTGAACAGCAGCGTCACCGCGCCGCCCATCAAAACAAACTCGGTGCGGCCCGCCATCAGCCAAGTAATGGGCGGCAGAAATTCCACCTGCTGAAACCGCCGCGCAGCGCCAAAGGCAAGAATGAACGCAACCGGAATCGCATAACCCAGTGCCCACCAATGTCCCGGCAATTTTTGCGCGCGCAAACCCAAACGCCAACCGCCAATGGACAGCGCGATTGCGATGAGTGTCAAAAGCAAATTCATGTGTGTAGCCATCGTAGCCCGGGCCGGTGGCCCGGGTGGTTTCCAAAAGTCATTCAACCCGGGCCAGCGGCCCGGGCTACATTAATCCAACCCGTATTTTTCCAGCCAACTTTGCGGCAGTGTGCCGAAGGAGAGCAGCCAATCGTTGAATTTTTTCAGGCTCCAACCGCGTCCCTGCACTAAGCGCTTGTGGAGACGTGCGTTTTCCAGGCGACCGAGCCAGTAGCTCATCGGCACAGCGGGCGAGCTGGTGTACCAGTTTACATCCGCCTCGGCGCGGGCTTTTGTGAAGCCGATATGCCGTTGTAAATGTTTCACGCCTTGCTCGTAAGTGTAGCGGCCCGATTGCAGCCGCAAATCAACGAGGATACGATGCGCGCGCCAGAGGGCATCGTGGAGTTGGATAATTTTTGTCCACGGCGATTTATCAATTTTCAAATCGGTCATCATTTGTTCGCACCAAAGCGTCCAGCCCTCATAAAACACCGCGTGCGCAAACAGCGGTCGCCACTTGCGCGCGTGAGTATTGGCGGTGACGAATTGCAGATGATGCCCCGGATATGCCTCATGCGCGGAGGTTAGCGAAATCCCAAAGTGCTGTTGCACTTCAGCTAATTTATCCGCCGCGTTGGTTTTGGTGAGGCTCAAATCGTTCACCCAAAAAATACCGCGCTGTCGTTTCTCAAATGGCCCCGGCGAGGAATAGGCCGCCGTCGGATATAAGTGCCGCATAAACTCCGGAACCAATCGCACTTGCAATTCGTCGCCCTTCGGAAAACTCACCGCCTTTGCCGCCTTAAAGCCTTTCGCTACGCGATTGGTTTCCGCCCGATACACCTCCAGCAATTCGCCGCCCGGATTCCATTCCGCACGCGCCTTTTCAATTATCGTCTTCGCCGATTTGCCTTTGCCATACTTTGCGCAAGCAGTTTTCACCAGCCCTCCAATCCGCTCCGCCTCTGCCAAGGCCACCGCTTCCACTTGACCGAGCGTGTAATCAAGCCCCAATTCGTCGCGTACTCGTCGTTGCAAACGGTCCGCGCCCAATGCGAATGAGTTGCGCGGTGCCAACGGCCGCGCCATCACCGCATCGTGATAACGCCCCACGGCACGTTGAGCAGAGGCGATCAATGAGGCATCCTTTGCACCCAAAAATGTTTTCACCGCCCCAAACAATGCCCCCGATCCCGCAACGGATTGCTGCATAATTTTGCGCCAGACGCGTTCGGGACGATCAATCATTTTGGCCGACTGCGCCAAATAACGGGGAGCCTCCTTGAGCAAACTGCGCACATTTCGCTTCGCGCGCGCGGGCTCATCCTCACCGCGCTGCAATTCATGCAGCAGCACGCCAAAAACACAATCTACCGCATCCGGCTCCAGGCGATGCAGTCCGCGATCATAATCCTCGCACTCGGCCAACAACATAGCCCGCAATGCGAGCCGATCTAAATGCTGTTCCGCGCTCAATTCCTGCACGGCCAAGTCTTCCAGCTTAGAAAGCGCCTTTTGGCGCAACACCTCCCCCTTCCTTGCCGCTGCTAATCCGGTTCTGCCCAATTTACCTTCGCCTGCCCGCAAACCGAGCGCATTGGCCCAAACTGGATTCTCCCGCAGAGCAGCCTCAAAATATTCATCGAGAATGCCTTCAAACCGATTTTGTGTTTCGTTGCTATTTTTCATTTAATAAATTCCAAACCCGAAATGCTTCTGACACGCTCCAAGCCTGCGCGTCGCAACCGCGTTGCGTGTGCGGCGCGTCGCCGTCGAGCACTTCGGGCAAATGCCCAAGGCAGCCTTCATTGAGCAACGGTTCCACGGACAACAAATACGACCGTGCGGCTGCCACACTCTCTGGCGAAAAATCCCACGCCCTCACCAGTGCTTCGCAGAACACTGGCAATGGCCAAACCCATGCCGTCCCGTTATGATAAGCCGGTTTGCGCCGCGTGTCTTCGTCTCCTTCGTAACGACCCCAATATGGCTCTTGCGGATTGTTTAGCAAATCGCCTTCACCTGTCCGCACCGGCAGTGGCGGCTCCACCGGCAAGGGTGCCAGGGATCGCACCGCGCCGGGCACCACCAAATACCGCTGCGCTGCCGCTACCATTTCGCGTGCCGGTTTACCCGTCACTTCGCCCAGCGCCACCGCCAAAAGCCCGTTGCTCCGCAGTGCATTATCCGGCTTGGCTTCGGAGGCACCCATGTTTGGCGGAGCAATCAACTGATCCGCCAGCCAGTCGTTTTCAATTTTGAAAAGTGATTGGAATGATGCCTCCGCCTTTTCCAGCAACGCTTCCCATTCACCACCCAATTGACGAAGCAGCCGCAGCCACAGTGCTTGAATTTCCACAGGGTAACCCTCGCGCGGCGAACCTGCAGGGTGGTTGGTATCCATCCACGTGAAATGGGTTGGACTCCAAATCAATCCGCTCGCGGTGTCCATGCGAATACCATTCGGCGTTCCATCGCGGTAGTGCAGGGCAAAGGATTGCAGCACACCCAACACCGAACGCTCACCCGCGCGCAACTGATTTAAATCAACCCCAGTCGCAGCCAATTCTTCACATACAACGCCAAACCATAATGGCGCGTCGGAAGTTTCGCGATTAGTCGAATCGTCGCCGCGCAATGAGTTTGGCAAGGTGCCGTTTTCTTCCAAAGCGGCGTATGTCACCACGAGGTCGCGCACCTCATCGATCATCCCTGCCGCCAGCATTCCTCGCGCGACGATGAGCGTGTCGCGGCCCCAATCAAGAAACCACGGGTAACCCGCAATTACGGTTTTGCCGGTGCCACGCTGGACGATGAATTTTTCCAACGAGTTTTTGAGGCGGGCGGCAAACCGATTCGCATGCTCGTCACTCCATTGAGAGTCGTCACCATGGAGAGGCGAGCTTTTGAATCTGCCGACGCTCGTTGTTAGCCTCACACTTTCACCCGGTGTCAACGGCAATTCAAACCAACCCGGGCTACAAGCATCTCCGCTTGGCGCGTGGCCGCGACTGGCCTCGACTGGATGGGCGATGTCACGCACCCATTCAAACTCGTGATGATAATTTCCGCTGCTTACCTCGACGGTCAGTCGCGTTTCAGGCGATGCCTCGAAGGCAAAACCGATTTCATTTGGAAGTTCACGGACGTGTTCCTCAAAATATTGATAAGCCGCATCGCTCAAATGAGTTTCAGAATGAAAATCACGGTTTTCGATGTCCACCCGAACGGTCAGGAAAAACGATTTATTTTTTGAAAGTGCAGCGCCTTGCGTGGGTTGGCCATACATTCGACGAAACTCCAGCACCGTCGCATTCGCACCCGACGGCATCGCGGCGGTCAGTTCAACTTCCACTGTGCGATTGTCACCCGCGCTGATAAGGAACCGCCAGCGAGCCGGCGGGCCGGGCTGGAATTGGAGGAGGTTATCCGCATCGAGCGGTGTGATGAACCCATCAGCGACGGCCCACACGCGGGCGCGCTTGGCGAGCACGGTGCGGTTGACCGGCAAGGAGTTGTGCAGATTGGCGGCAAGCAGGCAATCGTACTTGGATTTAATACTACCCAAGTCCACCGCCATCCGCGCCATCGCACCGTGTCCGTTGGTGAGGAGCGCGATGGGGCTTTCGGTGGGTTCAGCTTCCGCGCGCACCACCGCTGCGTTAAAAGGCTCGTCGGCGGGCTGGTTATTCAGAAACAACAATTCCCCACAAATCGGCTCGGGTTTTTCATTGAGTCGGCGCATCATCAAACGCGCGCCTCCAGTAAAGTCTGGCGGAAAAGCAGCCGCGTGCCCGTCACCCACCGGCACCGATTCGGCGTGATGGGATTCATCCAAACTCACGCGGAACGGCTGCTCATCGCGCAACAACAACCAATGGCCGTGTGGCACGGGCAAAATGCGGGAGGCATCTGCCGCACGCCACGTGGTGATTTGCGGATAGCCAGTGCGTTCCATCGCGGTTTTAATTTCCACCAACAAGTCGGTGGCATTCGCGTCCATCCAGCTGATGGCGGCCAGAAATTTTTCAGGATCGTCTGCCACTAATTCAGACAAAGCGGCCCAGTCGTACGGTCCAATTTCTTCCGGCTCGAAAACCGTGGCCAGACATTGTATCGCCCACGCAACACGTGCGCGCGCTGTGCGATAGTCGGTTTTCAATTCAGATTCACTCGCAGCGAGGCAAAAGACTTGACCGGGTTGCATTTTGAAATGGACGTGGTCGGACAGCCACGCCACACCCATTGGTGAACCGCCGAGCAGATCGATCCAGCTTTCGTCGGCGGGCATTTCGACACGTGGGATATGCCATTCGTGCGGCGACTCAGAGTCGCTGTTGATTAGCACCACGACTCTCTCGCCGCAGCTTGAAGTTCGTTCCAGTGCAAAAATTGGAGAGTCATCCGGAGTAAGGCGCTTGAATGTAGCGCCATCGCGAAAACAGGGGTGATGAGAAAGCAATTCATTCAAGCGCGCCAACTCGGCGATCAGGTTTTCCTCGCTGCCCCAGGCGAGCCCGCGGGCGTTGTGGACGTTTACGCGTTCGTCGGCGAGCCACTCAACGCCGTTAGTGAAGGCGAACCCGCCGTTGACACTGGTGAGCGCGCAGAGGCGATTGCGCATGAGCGACCACACGCGGCCGCGTTCGGCGAGGCGCGGGTTGTCGTGGGTTTCGCTGTAATTAACGAGCGTGCCGATGCGGGGGCTTTGCAGCAGCGCGTGGTCGAGGTAGCCGGAAATATTGTCGCCGTTGTATTCCTGAAACAGCTCGGAGTAGGCCCATTGCATGCCGCCTTGGGTGAGGAGGTTTTCGGTGTCCTCCCAACCACCGCCGAGGCCTTCGAGCAGGAAAATGGTGTCTGGAAATTCCTCACGGACGCGCGCGATGATGTAACGCCAAACGGGCATCGGCACTTTGTACCCGGCATCGCAGCGGAATCCATCGACGCCGCGACGGCACCACGTGAGGAAGGCTTCGGCGAGATGCTCCCACAGCCCGCGATGATGTGGCTCCAGTTCGACGAGATCACCCCACGTGTTTCCCCACGCGCCGGGGCTTGCGAATTCGCCGTTGTCTTCGCGCAGAAACCACTCGGGATGTTCCTCCTGCAACGTGCTGCCCCAGCCGGTATGGTTGATGACGAGATCGAGAAAAAGTCGCCCGCCGCGCGCGTGAACAGCATCGGTCAGTTCGCAAAACTGCTGCACCCCCGTAGCGCGTTTATCAAACTGCACGAGCGCGGGATCGATGTCGGTGAGATCGCCGCAGGCGTACGGGCTGCCGAAACGGCCCATCCGTGCGTAAGTAGTGGGCGTGGAATTAACTGGCAACATATGTAGTATGCGACAACCGAGGGTGTCCATGATATGAGGCAGTTCGGCGATGACGTCGCGAAATGTCCCACTCGGCGGGATGACGGCATAACCTTCATGATCGAGTTTTTGGATTTGCTCGTTGCCATCGCGAGCGGTGGTTTCACGCGCGGTTTTGTTCGGACCGAACATGCGCGGGAAACAACAGTAAATTGTGTTCGCGCAACGCGCATCATTGGGATGCACGGAAAGCCCAAAATTTTCACCCTGTGGCCAGTGCTGTTGGCCGTCCGAATCAACGGCGTACGCCTTTGCCTGAAACCACCCCACCTCGGCCAACGCGAATTCGACCACCCACTCATCGCCCTCGAGCCGCATCGGGACATCGCGCCACGACGCCTCAATTTGAACTTCGTGTTCTTGGATTTGGCGAATAATGCCATGCCGCAAGGATGCCGCGCGACCAATGTTTGTGCGCAAAAAAACCGAATGCGTTCCCGCCGCGCCGGACAGCGTAAATCGCAACCGATCGCCGACGTATCGAACCAGCCGCTCGCCGGCTGCGGGTTGCATTTGCAAATCTCCCATACGCGGCGATTCAAGCCGATTTTAAGTGAGGCTGGAAGCTTGGGTTATTAGATGGGCTTGCGAGTCCGTACGCGACTAATACCGGTAATGTTCCGGTTTGTAAGGCCCCCCGACGGGCACGTTGATGTAGTCCGCCTGCTCCTGAGAAAGCTGCGTGAGCTTGGCTCCGAGTTTGTCGAGGTGCAATCGTGCCACTTCCTCGTCCAATTTTTTATCCAACAAATACACGCCCACCTTGCGATCAGGATTTTTCCGGATGTCAATCTGCGCGATCGTTTGGTTGGTAAAACTGTTGGACATGACAAAGCTCGGATGACCCGTTGCGCAACCGAGATTGATGAGACGGCCTTCGGCCAACAAATAAATCGAGTGTCCGTCGGGAAAAATGAAGCGCGTAACGGGACCGCCCGGGATGGAGTCGTCCTTGATTTCTTCGCGCGTGACGCCTTCCATTTCGCTGAGCGCGGCCACCTGGATTTCATTATCAAAATGTCCGATGTTACAGACGATAGCTTGATCTTTCATCCGCGCCATCTGATCGGCGGTGATGATGTCTTTATTGCCGGTAGTGGTAACGTAAATATCCGCGATTGGCAGTGCGTCTTCTACCGTCGTCACTTGATAACCCTCCATGCACGCCTGCAACGCACAGATGGGATCGACCTCGGAAACCAATACCCGCGCGTGTTCGTTCGCGAGTGCCGCTGAGGACCCTTTGCCCACGTCGCCATAGCCGCACACCATTGCCACCTTGCCGGAAACGAGCACGTCCATCGCACGCTTGATGCCGTCCACCAGCGAGTGTCGGCAACCATACACGTTATCGAATTTTGATTTGGTCACTGAGTCGTTGACGTTGATTGCCTGGAAGAGCAACTCGCCCCGCTCTTCCATTTGCAGCAAGCGATGCACTCCGGTGGTCGTCTCCTCTGACACACCTTTCATTGCCTTCGCTACCGGCCCCCAATGCCCGGGCTTGCCGGCATATACCTTTTTCAACAGTGCCTTGATGACCGCTTCCTCTTCGCTCTCAGAATCGCTGTTCACCCAATCGCTGCCATTCTCCAAATCCACGCCTTTGTGAATGAGCAAAGTCGCGTCGCCCCCGTCGTCCACAATTTGATCCGGCCCGGAACCGTCCGGCCACGTGAGGGCGTTCCAAGTGCAGTCCCAGTATTCCTCAAGCGTTTCGCCTTTCCACGCAAACACCGGCACGCCCGCAGCCGCGATCGCCGCGGCGGCGTGTTCCTGCGTGGAATAAATATTGCACGAGCACCAGCGCACATCCGCACCGAGCGCGACGAGCGTCTCGATGAGCACCGCTGTTTGAATCGTCATGTGCAGCGAGCCCATTACCTTCACTCCCGCAAGGGGTTGCTCAGGCCCGTACTTTTCGCGCGTGGCCATAAGTCCCGGCATTTCCTTTTCGGCTATGTCGATTTCTTTGCGGCCAAAATCGGCCAAGCCGATATCACGCACTTTGTAGTCTGTTTTGGTTTCTTCGCGTGTCGCAGTCATTATGAATCTCTATTGAACAGCCTTTTTCAAAGCCGCAACTTTATCAGTCTTTTCCCAGGTGATATCTTTGTGCTTCTTTCCGAAGTGACCGTAATTCGTGGTAAGCCCATATATCGGCCGAAGCAATTTGAGTTGCTTCACGATGTCCGCCGGTTTGAAATTAAATACCCGATTGACCGCCCTCAGAATTTTTGCCTCGGACACTGTGTTCGTGCCAAAAGTTTCGACGTGCACCGAAACCGGTTTCGGATACCCAATCGCATACGCAAACTGAATTTCACAGCGCGCAGCCAACCCGGCGGCCACAATGTTTTTGGCAACGTAACGCCCCATATACGCCGCGCTGCGATCCACCTTGCTGGGGTCTTTGCCGCTGAATGCACCACCGCCGTGGCGCCCCATTCCCCCGTAAGTATCAACGATGATTTTACGACCCGTGAGCCCGCTGTCACCTTCAGGCCCGCCGACCACAAATCGTCCGGTGGGGTTGATGAGTAATTGTGTATCGCGCGCGAGCATTGGTTTTGGGATAACTTTTTCGATGACTTGTTTGGTGATAAAATCCCGAATGGTTTTGTTTGTAGCGCTCTCCGCGTGTTGCGTGGAGACGACTACACTCGTCACTTTCACCGGCTTGTCGTTTTCGTAGCGGATCGAAACCTGCGTTTTGGCGTCGGGCCGCAGCCATTTGGCTTTGCCCGCTTTGCGCAACTTGGTGAGCTGGCGTCCAAGGCGATGCGAATACATGATTGGCGCGGGCATCAATTCTGGCGTTTCGTCACATGCGAAGCCAAACATCAACCCTTGATCTCCGGCGCCCTGCTCCGCCGTGGCTTTACCGGCTGCTTTTTTGGCGTCCACGCCCTGGGCGATGTCCGGGCTTTGGGCGGTGAGGTAATTATTGATGAACACTTTGTCCGCGTGAAACCCATCGTCATCATTCACATAACCGATGCCGCGAATGGCAGCGCGGATGACTTGTTCGTGATCGAACTTCGCCCGTGTGGTGATTTCGCCGCCCACACACACGATATTGCTCTTCACAAAGGTTTCGCACGCCACACGACTGTGCTTATCCTGCGCAAGGCACGCATCAAGGATGGCATCGCTGATGGTGTCGCACACCTTGTCCGGATGCCCTTCGCCGACGGATTCAGATGAGAAAATATAACTGTTGGCCATAATTTGTTTGGAATAGTCGGACGAATCATATTACGCATTGACGTATCCGGATGGGATGATATATAAAATCACCCAGCCGTCAACCGGTTTTTATCAACAATGACGCAAACACTCAAATGCCTGAAAGCTCTTGGAGACGCGACACGCGTCCGTTTGGTGGCGTTGTTGCAGCGCGAAGAGTTATCAGTGAATGAGTTGCAGCAAATCACTCGCCTCGGCCAATCTCGCATTTCAACGCACCTTGGGCTGCTGCAGGAAGTGGGGCTATTGGCGTCGCGCAAAGAGGGCAAGCGCAGTTTTTACTGCATCAACCCCAAGGCCCCCACAGAAGCGAATGCCTGCCTCGAAATAGCGCTTAACGGCGCCTCAGAAATCCCCGAACACTCCACCGACCTCACCCACCTCAAGCGCGTGCTCGCTGAACGCAATGATCAAGCGAAACTCTACTTTAATCAAGTCGCCGGGCGGTTTGACCGGCAGTACGGACCGGGGCGTTCGTGGCAGGCGTTTGCCCAAACCTTGCTGCACCTTATGCCGCCGATGGACATCGCCGATCTCGGCTCCGGCGAAGGGCTACAAGCGGAGCTGCTCGCCCGTAATGCGCGCCGCGTCATTTGCGTGGATAACTCCAAACGCATCGTGGATTTTGGCCAGCGTAAAGCGAAGAAAAATGGGCTCAAGAACCTGGAGTTTCGACACGGCGATATTGAGAATCCGCCGCTCCGCGCCAAGAGTGTGGATGTGGCGTTACTCAGTCAGGCGCTGCATCACGCCGAGCATCCCGAAAACGCCATCGCCGCCGCGCATCGCATCCTGCGACCGGGCGGACGGATTTTGATTCTTGATTTGTTGGAACACGATTTCGATCAGGCACGCGAATTATACGGTGACCGTTGGCTCGGCTTCCCACAAAACAAACTGCACGAATGGCTTGGATCGGTGAAGTTTAAAAAAATCGAAGTCAACGAAGTTGCGCGCGAAGCCGAACCGCCACATTTTCAAACCCTACTGGCAACGGCAGTAAAGTAGCAACCTACAGCAACCCCTTAAGCCGGCCAGTGCTATCACCCATTCGCTGCGCAGGCGCACCCATAATGTCGAGCATGTTAAGGAACAGATTTGCCATCGGCGTTTCTTTAGGATAAACGGCATGACGCCCGGTCTTAATCGTGCCGTTAGCGTTACCCGCAAGCAACACGGGCAAATCATGATGAGTATGGCGATTACCATCCCCAATCGCGCCGCCATAAACAATCATGCTGTGATCGAGTAACGTCTCGTCGCCTTCTTTAATACTCTTCAAACGATCGAGAAAATGCGCGAAGAGTTCACAATGGTAACGATTGATTTTTATGAGGTCCGAAATGTTCCGGCTGTTATTACGGTGATGGGATAGGCTGTGGTGCCCCCCCTTGACGCCGAGGTGGGGATAGCTACGATTATCGCCATCGTGCGCGAGAAGATACGTGGCGATGCGTGTGGAATCGGTTTGGAATGCCAAGGCCATCATATCGGCCATCATGCGCACGTGCGCGCCAAAATCACGCGGCTTACCGGTCGGCTTGCTGAAGCCTTCAGGCAATTCCACGGAGGCAGTCGGTGAACCGGTGACTCGCTTTTCGAGTTCCCGCACGGAGGTGAGATATTCGTCGAGCTTGCGCTTGTCGGTGTAGCCTAGTTTTTTTTCCAACGCCTTGGCGTCTTCCAACACAAAATCGAGGATGCTCTTTTTGTAACGCTCCCGCCGGATGCGGTTTTCGTTTTTCTCGTGGTGATTGCCGTTGCTGAAAAGCCGCTCGAAAACCAAACCCGGATCGGATTCCGGCGGCAATGGCGTGCTCTCACTTTTCCATGCGAGATTAAATTGATACGCGCAACTGTAACCCGAATCGCAATTACCGGACATACGCCGACCGTCACTACTGAGTTCCAACGAAGGCAGTCGCGTTTTATTGCCAATGATCTGCGCGGCCAATTGATCCACCGAAACCCCCACGCGAATATCCGCACCGGATGTCTTGCGCGCTTGGCAGCCGGTGAGGAATGTCGCATTCGCCCGGGCATGGTCTCCTGCACCGTCACCATTGGACCGCGCCTTGGTGTGTGCCAATCCGCTAAGAACAAGCAAGTCCTCGCGATGGGCCTTCAATGGTTCGAGAATATGCGAAAACTGAAAATCACTCCCCTCCCCCTTCACGTGCCACTTCTCCGGAATCACGCCGTTGGGAATGTAAATAAACGCCATCCGCGTCGGAAATTTCACGTTACCCGCCGCCAAAGCCCGCGCCGGCAACATCGCATCAAAAGCCGGCAAGGCCAAAGCCGTGCCCAACCCACGCAAAAAAGTGCGCCGCGGAATATGTGTTGATCGATTCATCACTCCTTAAACTTGACGAAAGATACACCGGAATGCTTCAAAAAACAAGAAGGGAGCGGGGAACACCCAAAACCAAAGCCCCAATTACCAACCGAATCCAAACGATGGGTCATTCACCCTCTTCTCCCCTCTTCATATCAAATGGCAAACTCTTCACGATACCGTTCACCATTGTCTCGAACTTAAATCCATCGCGTTCCATTTGTTTCATAATGCCGTCGACGGCGCGTTTGTCGTAAAACTCTAAGCCGCGGCCGAGGGCAAAGGTGAGCATTTTCTCGGTGAAACAGCGCACGAAGAGGTCGCGCTTGCGGAGTGCGAGAATTTTGCGCAGACCGGTGGCGTCGCGGAATTTTTCGCCGGTGTCGAGTTGGGAGGCGGCGTTGATAGGTGCGCCGTTATCCAATGTACGCCAGCGGCCGATGGCGTCAAAATTTTCAAAGGCAAATCCGATGGGATCCATCTTTTGGTGGCACGAAGCGCACACGGGATTTTCACGGTGCTTCACCATTTGCTGGCGCAAGGTTCCCTTTAATTCTGCGGAAGAGCTCAAATCTGGAACATCATCGGGAGGCGGAGGGGGCGGCGTCCCAAGAATATTTTCGAGCACAAAATTGCCTCGCTTCACTGGCGAAGTCCGATTGGGGTCTGACGTGAGGGTGAGCACGCTCGCGTGCGTAAGCACACCACCCCGCGGGGTGCCCTTGAGTGACACACTTCGAAACTGGCCGCCCTTCACATTCTTGAGGCCGTACCAAATTGCCAAGCGCTCATTCACAATGGTGTAATCTGAATCCAAAAATTCCAACACGCTTCGGTTGCCGCGCATCACGTGCATAAAATAAAGTTCCGTTTCCTGACGCATATCAGCGCGGAGTTCATTGTTGAAAGCGCCAAAAACCCGTCGATCTGGCTGCGCTATTTCCAGATCACGTAATCGCAACCATTGACCGGTAAAATTGGCCACCAAAGCCTGTGATTTATTATCCCGCAACATTCGGCGAATTTGAGCGGCCAAATTTTTTCGCAACTGACCGCGGCGAGCCAAGCCCAGTAATTCATCGTCGGGCATGCTGTTCCAAATAAAATAAGATAGACGCGAAGCGAGTTCATATTCATTGAGCGAACGTACCGCCTTGGGGTTATTCGGTGCGCCATCAAATTCCCAACGAAATAAAAATTGCGGTGACACCAACGTAGCCGCAACTGCCATGCGGATCCCATGCTCAAAGCTGCCGCCTTCGTCCACCACCCGTTTGGCCAGCAACATCAACCGCTGCAGTTCCTCAGGTTTAACTGGCCGACGATAGGCGCGCGTGAGAAAAGCTCGCATAAACTCCTCCGCCGCGTGACGCCGTTGGTTACGTGGGATGGGATATTGAAAATAGGACTTCTGAAACGCGGTCGGGACAACCCGTTCTTCAGCATCCGGCACGGCCACGGTTTGCGCCGCTATTTTTTCTGCAGCTGCAAAATATTTTTCCAACAACAGCGGCGACATCGAAAGCACGTCACCAATATTATCGAAGCCGTAACCGGCATCGTCCGCAGGGAAATCTTTTGCCGGCTTAAAATCCACCCGCATCAAGTCCCGAATGGTGTTGTTATACTCCGCGCGATTGAGCCGCCGCACTGTTACGCGGCCGGGATCCGGTGGTGAATTGTGGTAAAAAGTGTCCAGCGTGTGCCGCGTCCAATGAACCAGTAACTCGCGTTGATTTGCATCGGGTTGCTGTTTTTTGTTTTTCGGAGGCATCTCCTTGGCAAGGACCAGCTTTCGGATTTTTTCCCAAACCTTATAACCACGATGAACATCTGACGCAGTCTTGAATTCATCCAATGAAAAATCGCCCTTTGCCTCCCCATCACCATGACAACTGAAACAGTTTTCCTTAAGAATGGGCAGGATGTTCTTCTCAAATGATACCTTCGCCAAATCCGCCGCAGTCACGGAAGCGGCAAACAGCATAAATAAAATTAAGTTGGCGAATTTCACTCCTCGAAAAGTCTACCCCACAGACGAAGGTTCATGGAGCGTTGATTCAAATTTTCTCACCCGAACAATTCCCGGACCGGCTGACCATGGTCCGTGATGGGAACGGGACGTTCGCCGGCGTAGAGGTTTTTATGGGGATTGATTCCCAAAGCGCAGTGGATGGTGGCAAAGAGATCAGGAACAGAGACCGGTTTTTCGACAATGGTTTTGCCGAGGTCATCGGTGGTTCCCACCGCACGCCCATTATGCAGCCCCCCACCGGCCAAGGCAACGGTGAACGCTTTGGATTGGTGACCGCGTCCGCCGCCGGCATCGAATTCAGGCGGGCGCCCGAATTCGCTGGAGACGACAATCAGCGTTTTGTCGAGCAGCTTGTTGGCCCTCAAATCTTTAATCAGTGTGGCGAGTGCTTGATCAAGTTGCTGGATAAGAATGTGCTGTTTGAGTTGTCCGTCGTTGTGGGTATCCCAGCCGGTGCCGTTAATAAAATTGAGATTGAACGAAACTTCCAAAAACCGTGTACCGCGCTGAATCAGCCGCCGGGCCAACAAACAGCGCTGGCCGAATTCGCCGCCATAAGCGTTACGTAATTTGGCAGGCTCGGATTTCAAATTGAACGCACTCATGAACTCCCCGCCGGCAAGCGATTGTGCCTCCGTAATTACGGCGTTGTAGCCTGCGATCGCAGCATCCTTTGCATTGCGCTTGAGGTAATCACTGCGCAATGTGTTCAGCAACCGGTCGCGATCCGTTTGCCGGGCGATGGGTATATCTTTTGGGCGGGTAAGCCCCGCCGGACCGGCCTTTGTGTCAGTGAGATACACATAGCTATGTTTCGCGCCGAGAAACCCTGGCCCGCGCGTGAGGTTTGGGTAGCCCATCACCACGTACGCGGGCGCGCTGTCCACCGCCTTGCCGCGTTCGTGCGCCACCACCGAGCCGATGGAGGGATACACAATTGTGCCACTCGTGGGTCGACCAGTGTGCATCTGATTGGTAGCCGCGGCGTGTTCGTCGATGACATTATGATTCACCGTGCGCAACAGTGAAAAATGCTCCATCAAACCCGCGCATTGTTTGAGGTGCTCGCAGACTTGAACGCCCGGAACGGTTGTGTCGATGGGATCATAATAGGAACCGGCTTTTTTGAGTTTGGCGTCGCCTTTGCGTTTGGGATCCCACGTGTCCACGTGACACGAGCCGCCACCGAGCCAAATAAAAATGCAATGCTCGGCTTTGCCTTTGGGGAATTTTTTTGGGGCCGCCAAGGCATTGGGCAACACCGCTGCGCCCAAAGCGGAAGTCGCGAGAAATTGTCGCCGGTTATAATTTGTTTCGGTCGTCTTCATCGTATTCAGTCGTTTCCGGACTCGCAAGCTCGTCCCTCCATTTCATGCACGCCATTGGAGGGACGAGCTTGCGAGTCCGTTTTGTGCATCTCACTCTTCATCACGGGATAAAAATAAATTCGGGCGAATTGACCAGTGCATAAATCACATCTTCGATTTGCTTGCGCCAGCCAGCACGCAGACGTTTCGTGGGCGGATCCCCTTCGAGCGCTAAACGCTCAAGTTCAACTTTGATGCGGTTCGAATCGGATGACAAATGATTGTTCCACGAAACGTCCAGCACCTGCTCACGAGACTCCTTTTTCTTGGCACCCTCCAAAACCCGAAAGGCAAACGTCTGGCAAATGTGATCGTGCATCATTGCGCGTTCTTTCGGGTTTGGTGGACGCGATAAGATTCGCAAATAAATTTGCTCCAACAATTCTTGAGTGTTGAATTCCTGCAGAGCCAACTCCGTAAATGCGCTGTCATCTGAAAGTTGCGTGATACGGCGACCCACGATGCCGTTGGCCATGAGGGCGGGTTGGAGAACGTTGGGTTCATGGTCGCGTTTGGTGACGGCGTCTTGCCGGGCGTCGCGCCAGCCAAAGGTTGAAAGAATATCAACAACGCTTTGCGCTTTAGGCAGAGCGAGCGAGGGCCGATCGCGTTCATTTGACAATGAAGTAAATTCCCACGCGCGGCGTGGATGACCGAGGTTTAAAAAAACATTGATCGCGCCACGACCGTTCACGTCGAGCGTGAGCATTTCTACTCCCATTCGTTTTCCCGCCACTGCATAGAGCGAATCGATGAGCTGTTCGGCCGACATACGGCGCCGGGCCGGCCCCACAAAAAGTCGAGTTTCAGGTTTACCTGCAGACGCAAACCCAACATCGATTTGCCGTTGGTACACATGCGAATTCATGATGAGCCGTGCGAGTTGCTGCAAATCATATCCACTCCTGACAAATTCATGCGCCAACCATTCCAGTAACGCAGGATGCGACGGCTTGGCCATTTCCCAATCGCCTGCGCGCTCCACAAGTCCCCAACCCAGATAACGCTGCCACACGCGATTGACGGTGACCTTGGCGAAACGATCACTCTGAATTTCAGTGATGAAGGTGGCCAATTGCGCGCGCGAGTCGGCGTGGATTGGCGCAGTGAGTTTGTTGCTTTTGAACGGCCACGCCGCTGCCACTTTGGTTCCGGGCTTGAGCGTGACTTCGACACGCGGTTTGCGGACGCCTTCGATCATTGGAACACTGCTGGTTTTCGGTACTTCGAGAGGCGCGCGCTGCAGCATGGCGGCGATACTGAATAAATCTTTCTGATTGAAATTATGAAACGGCGCGTCGTGACAACGGGCACATTTCATTTGCATGCCAAGAAAAGCCTGGCCGAGCACCTGCGCCTTGGCGGCCATCGGCACGTCGTTTTGCGTGGCCACACCGAACCCCGCCGGGCCACCGTAAAAACTACTCCCCTCCATCATCACCAATTCGGTGACGAAACGATCCATCGATTTGTTGTCCTGCAAACTTTCGTGAATCCAAAAACGAAACGGGCCGGTGTTGTTGAGTTTGGGTTTGAGAATGTTCGGATTTTCTGCCAACACATCCTGCCAGTAACCCGTCCAGTGGTCAGCCCACGCGCGATTGTTTTCTAACAGCCGATCAATCGCGCGCGCGCGGCGGCCCGGTTTTTGGTCCGCTTGAAACTGGGCGATCGTTTTTGGTGAAGGCACCACACCATTGGCGTCCAGCGAAACTCGCCGGAGAAAAGCCCAATCGTCGGTTAACGCGGCGGGACGCCGCCCCGCTGCGATTAATCGGGCATTAATGAAATGGTCGATGGCATTGTTCGCGGGATGCCCCGGAGTGCCATCTGGCACTGGAACTGATTGATTTTGGGCCACCCGTTCAAGCGTGCTTAGGTGCCGTTTTTTCCATTTTTCTGATTCCTCAATTCCAATCGTGGCGCGGGCGGCTTGATTAAACACACGAATCGCTTCCTGTGTTTTCTCGGCGTAATCAATCCAGTTGCCATCGGTCAACGCGATGTCGTGAGTCGGCGAAAGTAGTTTGAACGGTGCGCCGTCGATTGAAATGCTGACAGATAAATCGCCTGTTTCAGGTCGCTTACCTTTGCCGCCGATGAAGGCTTCCAACAGGAAAAAATGCTGACTGCCCAATGATTCGAATCCCACAACAACCTCCTGCATACCCGGCCGCAGGAAACGCGTGTGCCCTCCGTGATCTTTCGGAGCGGTGGACACTTTGCCGTGAGCGCTGGTGCTGCCGTAACCGGTTTCTAATTGTGCGATGTTTTTCCCATCCACAAACAATCGCGAACGTGTCCGCGAGCGGAGCAATATCCGATGTTTGCCTTTCGGCACATCCACCCTTGAGGCCGCACGCAATAGCAGCGAATCAGACCACTGAACAATGAGCGCCTTGGAATTGTATTTGCTCGGTATAAAGGGAATCGCGAACGACGATTGCCCGAACATCGCCTGCGCATCGGTGGCCGCGTAATTCCAATCGCTGCCCACATTTTCGTGGATGGTGATGGCTACTTGGTCAATTGGCACGTCTTCCCGCTTGAGTACAAACTCGCGGCCGGCACTGTTGAAACGGCTCGCGATGCGTTGCGGTGAAAGCGCTTGTCGATAAATCGCAACCTCATCGAGCCGTCCCACAAATGGAATCCCCGCCGGCCCCGGCGCTGACGCACCGATTCGCAATTCGTCGTCATCCACAAACGGTGCGCGATCCGTTTGGCCACCCATATCCCATGTGCCTGTGGCTGGCTTGCCGTCGAGGTAACCGCGGATGCTGTCGCCTTTGCCAAAGGTGTAGGTCACCGCAATGTGATGCCAGTCGCCGCGATCGCTCAGTGCGTCAGTGGATGTCCATCGGTGCCACGAACTCTCGCCCGAATTAGTTGCGTCACGAAATAAGAACGAAAGCCCGGTGCCGCCCTTCACGCCCACCAACCGTAACGCATAGTTTTGATTGTTGGTCGCAAACCTTTTCTGGCCCGTGCGCCCCTTGCCGATAACGTACATCATCCGCCCACCCGCCAGCGGATCCGGGGAGACCCACGCTTCCAGCGTAATTGAATCGCCCTTTGTGAAATCCAACGCGCTTTTTTTACCCGGATCAATCACCCGCACAAAGCCACCATTCGCCGTCAATTGCAGTGCCCTGTTGTCTTTGGAGAAATCAGGATAAAAAATCGGGCGCGGCCCTGACGGATGTTGAGCCGACAGTGTTGCATTTAATTTTCCGACCAAAGATTTCACCGGCAAATCAACCGACTCCCCGAAACGCCAATACGCCACTGGCTTGTCCGCCAGAATTTTTCCGGAGTAAGAATCCGCCACCGCAACGAGCGGAAGCAACGCGATGAAAAATACCCATTTCATCCGCCAGCAGTGTCGGAGTTTATGACAATAATTCAAGACCAAACGCTCCGCCGGAAAATGGCGGGCGTATTTAAGCCTTGTCGCGAATGTGGAGCCACGTGTGCACGTGCGGTTTTCCACGGAAATACCAAAGCATCGCCGGGCCTTCCACTTGCCAAACGTCCCACACTTCGTCCTTACCAATATTTTCATTTTTGTAAAAGGCGATGTGCAGATTATCGAACCCGTTTTTCTCGATGAGCTTGATTGATTCCGCCGCATCCTTTTCGCGGAACGGCGCGAGCATGTCTTTCATCACCGAACGCATGAGGCCCTGTTGATCCTTGCTCATGTCGGCGGTGCGCAGGCCGGGAAGGCCTTCTTTTTTGCCGGTGAGCTTCACCGTGCTGGTGCCTTTTTCGCCACGCGATTTGCCGAGCAGCGCTGCCTTGCGCTGCTTGCCGTCCAGCGCTTGGAAAAGTTCATTCGGTCGTTTGGCTTGGAACCAGTAAGCGTTGCCTTTGTGGTCGGCTTTTTCATTGAAGCCATCAGCGGCGTGCCCATAAAAAATCGGGCCGCCGAATGCTGCGCCGTCGAGCGAGTCGCCATCGCACCGCCGCGTGACGTGGCGACCGGTGAACACCAACTCAAACTTGCCTGTGCCCGGTTTTCCAAAAATCGCGATTGCGCTGTCATCAAAGCCGCCCGGCGAATCTTCCACCACCTGATCATAAACCGCCTTGCGATATTCGTCGCTGTGAAGGCCGTTGAAGATTTGTTTCACAAGATCGATTTGGTCATCTTCCATATCGCCAACGGCGAGTTTCTTTTGGATGTGCCAGTTGTTCTCCACGCGATTACGTAGCGGATGCTCCCACGCAAAACAAACCGACTTGCGCTGTTTTTCGCTGAGCGTTTTGTAGAGTTGCGTGGTCAACGTCTCCGGCGCGGAAAGGTTTTCGGCCAATGCATGGGCCATCGGAGCCGTGGCTGCCAAGGCCATGCCAGCACCGGCGGCTTGCAGGAATTCGCGCCGTGAAGTTTCACAGCAATCGAGAGCGTCAATGTGAGGGGTGGTTTTCATAATCATTTGAATGAGTTTGTTTAGGGGATGTGAGTACTACTTGCGACGTGCGGGGATGATTTCCAATTCGACTTTTTTCTTGGCGCGGAGAACGGTGATTCTAGTTGCCTTGCCGACCTTGATTGCGCCGAGGACGGCGGTGTAGTCGTAGATGTTTTTAATCACTTTGCCATCGAATTTGATGACGATGTCACCCCCTTTGATCCCGGCTTTGGCAGCGGGACCTCCGGCGCCGACGTCGGTAATGAGCAGGCCCTCCACATCGGAGGAGTAGTCCGGAATCACGCCGGTGTAGGCGCTCATATTTCCGCGGGCGGGGGCGGCAGTGCGCTTCACTTTGATGTAGTCAGGGCGTTTCATATCACCGGCAAGATCAAGCAGCAGGCGACCGGTGAATTGCGCGATACGCTCCATGCCTTCGTAGTTGAGCGTAGCCGGATCGTCGGTGGGCTTGTGATAATCTTTATGTAGGCCAGTGAAGATGGCGAGGGAGGGAACGCCTTTGGGATCGATGGAACCATTGTCGGTATTCTGAGGTGGAGCATTTTCCAGCTTGAGGCCGAAGCCGGCGGCAACGTTCCGTTTCTCAATGAGTTTTTTCCAAACACTGGAGGTGCCTAATCCTTGGACGATGAGTTTGTTGTTATTCAGGCGGCCCACCATATCAAGATTGACGTAAGCGGCAACCTGCTTGAACGGGATGATGGGATTTTTTGCATATTGAGCGGAGCCGATAAGGCCAAGCTCTTCGCCGGTCCACCAACAAAAGAGAATGCCGCGCTTGAATTTTTCCGGATGTTTTTTGCGTTCCTCAGCAAGCCACGCGGCCAATTCAAGAAGCGTGACTGTGCCGGAACCGTTGTCATCTGCGCCATTATGAATGCGGCCGGGGTTGCCGCCTTTGGGGTTGATGGAGCCGTCGTTGTAGCCGAGATGATCGTAATGCGCGCCGATCATTACATATTCTGGATTCTTGGTTTCCACGCCGGGCGGCAGGATGGCAATGATGTTTTTGTCGTGTCTTTGAACTTGTTTGAGGGCACTGGTGACGCGGATTTTTACACCGGGCAAATTAAACCCAAACGGGGCATGCGGGTTTTCCTTATCGAGGGCAGTTTGGATTTTTTTGAGACTCCCCTTCCCCGAGGGTGCGAGGAGTGCATCGGCGAGTTTGTGGCTGCCGGAAATGGCAACTACACCGCTACTGGCGGAGCGACGGATGTAGTTTACTGGGATCAGTTTGCCGGCGTTGTCAGAATTAGGGCCGGCAACAATGATCACGCCTTTCGCACCGTGCTTCCGCGCGAGAGTCGCTTTGAGCTGGAGCGCGGCACTGCTCATCAGTTTCCTCCGGCGTTCAGGCTTTACGTCTTCCGGCACATAACGAAGCACCAGCACCACCTTGTTGGTGCAATTGAGCCCAGCGTAGGAATCGTAACCAATCCCCGGTTTGCCCGCGACGCCAAGCCCGTAACCGGCGAAAACAACTTCCGAGTCGACGGTGTTGTTCACAGAAAAAGCCATCGGATTAAAATCTTTGCCGAGCTCAAACCTTGTCTCTTTGCCGTCCTTGCCTGTGATGACGAGTTCATTTTTACCTTTAATAATATCGACGCCGTATTTGAATGACATCGGATGCGTGTAAGTGCCCTTTGCATCGGCGGACTTAAGACCAAGTGTTTTGAGCCGACCGATAATGTACTCGCGTGCTTTGCGAATTCCCTCGGAACTGGTATCGCGGCCTTCAAATGCATCGGAGGCAATAATTTCAATTTGCTTTTTAAGGTCTCCCTCTGAAATGTCCGCCCCCAATTCGGCGGCCTTTTCTCCAGCACAATTTTGATCAATGCCGCATCCCTCCACTTCAGGTGCTACAGTGCGCTTGGGCGCCTTCCCCAACGCGGCGAGCGCGGCAGAGTGGTCCCAACGGGCGATGAAGAGTTGCGACATTTTGTCCGCCGTGCGGTTGGAGGTCCACATCAACTGCTTGCCGTCAGGGGAAAATACCGGCAACCCATCAAAGCCATCGGTATGGGTCACACGCACCGGTTTGCGGGTTCCAGCAGCATCCACCATATACACTTCAAAATTAGAAAAACCGAGTTTGTTGGATGCGAAAACCACGTACTCGCCGCTCGGATGAAAATACGGCGCCCATGACATGGCTTTGAAATCGGTGAGCCGCTGAATATCCGAGCCGTCAGTATTCATGGTGAAGACGTCAGCGGTATCGCCCTTTTTGGTGAAGTGTCGCCAAATAATGCGTTTGCCGTCCGGCGAAAAAAACGGTCCGCCATCGTAACCCTTCATAAATGTGAGACGTTTTTGGCCGGAGCCATCAGCGTTCATAATATAAATCTCCCCAAAATAAGAGACATCCACTTTGAGACGTGCCTGCTCTTTCGCTGAAAGTTTAACGTCGCCATAGGCGTCACGGATTGAACAGAACACAATCTGTTTTCCGTCCGGCGAATAGGCTCCCTCCGCATCATAACCCAGAGCGGTGGTGAGGCGTTTCGGGGCAGTGCCATCGCGCTTGAAAGAAAAAATGTCCATCTGCTCATCGTAATCCCACGAGTACCGGCGCGTCTTGCCGGAGGCGCGAAAGTCCAATTCCGATTTTTGCTTGGCCTTCGCCTCAGGATCCACATGAGAACTGGCAAAGAGAACCTCATCACAATTCGGGCGAAAAAACGCGCAGGTGGTTTTACCATGACCGGGCGACACGCGGACCACATCGCCGCTTTGCATATCCATCGTATAAATCTGGTAAAACGGATTATGTTTTTCGCGTTCGCTTTGGAAAATGATGTGCCGACCATCGGGCGAGAAATAGCCTTCACCACTTCGCCGACCTTCAAGAGTGAGCTGGCGCACGCGAGAAAGGAAATGCGCCTCGCCATTGACAACATCTGCGGCCGGAAGATTGCCACCCAGAAGGGCTAGAATCAGAATTGTTTTTTTCATAGTAAGAACACAAATGGACACGTTCACCCGGAATTTATTCAGGATTCTCCGCAGATTATTTTTTTTCAATTCGGCTAATTTTGCCAAACAAATGGCCGCCCACTTTGCCGTGTTTCCACGTGCCGGCGTATTTGTCACCATCAATCACCACGTGCGCACTGAAGGTGCCGAGGCCGGGAATGGACAGATTATCCATCGAAATCACCGGCGTATCGCCCGCCCACTTGATGGGCAAGGGCATTGGCAGCGTGATATCCGTTTTGCCATATTTCACCCGCGCACGGAACAGGAACAAATCACCCTTGCCGATTTTTTTTACATTGAGGATCGTGTACTCCTCTTTTGCCGGCGCGCCTTCCCGTCCGTCGATGGTAAACGAACCTGTAAATTTTGTACCACTGAGTTGTTTCTCCAATGCGGCGAACTTCTCCTTTTTCGGCACGTCATCGGCCCAACTCGATCCCGCGCCAATCATCAGCGCCAACATTGCTGTAAATGCTTTCATCCGCCCATCATCGGCACTCCACGCCCAGGCGCAAGCGCAATCATTGCCACTTGGCAGGAATGTCGCCTACCGCTAGAGTTTGGCCATGCAAATTCGAACTTTGATTCTTCTTGGCTGCATCCTGTTTTCAACCCTTTTGCCCGCTGAAAACTGGCCCCGTTTTCGAGGTCACAACGGAAACGGAATCTCCGCGGATGCAATTCCGGTTCAATGGAAGGATTCGAATGTGCAATGGAAGACCCCTCTACCCGGCACGGGCCATGGTTCTCCAGTGGTTTGGGGTAAAAAGATCTTCCTGTTGTGTGCCGATCAAAATACTGCTGCCCGCACCGTGGTTTGTGTGAACGCTGAAGACGGCGTGATCCTCTGGAACCACGCGCACGCCGCCGGCAAACACAAACACCACAAACAAAACAGCTTCGCCTCCAGCACGCCAACAGTCGATGGAGAACGGGTCTACTTCAGCTGGGGCACCCCTGAACAGCTTACGATCGCAACCTACACATTGGCAGGTAAACTGGCTTGGGAAACCCATCTTGGCCCGGTGAAAGGCGGACATGGGTTTGGCGCATCACCCATTCTCCACGAAGGTCTTGTTATTTTGAATAATGATCAAGACGGCGAGAGTTCGCTTATCGCGCTCGATGCCCGCACCGGTAAAGTAAAATGGAACACACCCCGCCAAAGCAAACGACTGACCTACTCCACGCCGGTCCTATTCCGTGACCAACTCATTTTCACCAACTGGACACACGGCATTACCGGCATCGACCCCGCCAATGGAAAGGTGTTGTGGGAAAACCGGGTGTTCCCCGCTGCCTCAAATGAACGCGCCATTGGCTCACCCATCGTCGCTGGCAATTTAGTGATCGGTTCATGCGGTTTTGTTACCAAACTCAAACACGTCGTCGCCCTGCGGCCCAAAGGCAAATTGATGGAAGAAGTGTGGCGCATTGAAAAAAGCGTGCCGCATATTCCCACCCCACTGGTTTTGGGCGAAAATATTTTTCTTTGGAACGACCTCGGCGTGGTAACTTGCGCGGAAGTCGCCACCGGTAAAATCCGCTGGAGCGAGCGCGCCATTCGCAGTGGGAAATTTTTTGGAAGCCCCGTGGCTGCCGATGGAAAAATTTACTGCGCCGAGGCCAGCGGAACCATCGTCGTTCTTCGCGGGGACGGCGAGTTTGAGCCATTAGCCCAAAATGACCTCGGTGAAACCTGCCACTCCACCCCTGCCATCGCCAATGGAGCGATGTATGTTCGAACTTACCAAACCCTCTTCTCGATCAGTAAATGACCATGCAAACTCGCCGTAATTTTCTGCAAACCGCTCCGGCCCTCGCTGCACTCCCGGTCATCGCGGAAGACAAAAAACTCCCCAAAGATGAGGGCCTCACTTTGGGCTTTAGTTTGTACGGGATGAAAACGCTAAAGACCGGCGATGCGCTTATGCGACTGAATGCGATTGGATACGATTCAGTGGAGTTTTGCCTCCACTCCGGCTGGGATACCGCGCCGGACAAACTGACCGCGCAGCGACGGCGCGCATTACGCGCGTTACTTGGGCACTTCGAGCTGACGCTCACAGCATTGATGGTGAACTGCAGCCTCGCGGGAAACCAAAAACCGCACCACGAAACACTCAAACAAGCCGCGCAAGTAGCACACGACCTCGCGCCCGATTCACCGCCACTGATCGAAACGGTGATGGGCAACGGCAAATGGGATGCCGTGAAAAATCAGTTTCGCGATCACCTCGGCGGCTGGGCGGAAGTTGCCAAAAAAACGAAGACGCTTCTCTGCATAAAACCCCACCGTTTCGGCGCGTGCAATTTACCCGAGCACGCCGTGTGGCTGTCCGAACAAATCAAAAGCCCATGGGTGAAACTCGCCTATGATTACAGCCACTTCGCCCATCGTGATTTGTCCCTGGAAAAGACCATCCAACTTATGATGCCGCACACGCGCTTTATCCACGTGAAAGACACCGTGCTCAAAGAGGGCAAGCCACGCTTTGTGCTCCCCGGCGAAAGCGGCCAGATCGATTACCGCAAACTCCTCCGCCTCGCCCACAAGGCCGGTTACCGCGGCGACATCAATGTCGAAGTCAGTGGTCAAGTTTGGAGCCAACCCGACTACAACCCCATCGCCGCCGCCCTAAAAAGCTACCGCCACCTGGCCCCGGCGTTTGAATAGAAAAACCCCCGCCAAAATGACGGGGGTTTTGAATTTATGGTGGAGCCGAACAGAATCGAACTGATGACCCCCACAATGCCATTGTGGTGCTCTACCAACTGAGCTACGACCCCACGGAGGCGCGGAGTATGCGGATGCTTTAGGTGGGCGTCAAGCCCTACATCCCAAGCGTCTCACGACCCGCATCGCTGATCATGCCTTGGTTCCACGGCGGATCCCAAACAATTTCCACATCAGCGGAAGCCACGCCCTCGAGCGTAAGAATTTTGCTTTGAGCATCCGCCGCGATCGTGGGGCCCATGCCGCAACCTTGAGCGGTGAGCGTCATCTTCACGGATACTTCCGTGCCTTCGCTGCCTTCCCCCAAAGCGGTATCATAAACAAGACCGAGGTCGACGATGTTCACAGGGATCTCCGGATCGTAACATTGCTTCAACATCGCGAGCACGCTTTCGACAGTCACCGGCCCATCAGCTGCATCAGCGCCAGCCGCCGCGGCCACGTCGAGCCCAAGCGCATCAGCATCCTGCGCGCCAACCCGAAATAGCCCCACCCCTGCTCGCACGGTGTATGTGCCGCCAAGAGTTTGAATGATGTCCACCCCCGTCCCTTTGCCGAGCGTAATGGTGTCACCGCCGGGTATTTGTACTGCATCACAGTCACGTTTAAGCTCAACCGATTCCATACGCGGAAAGTAACATATGCTTTCCGGCGCGACAAGATTGCAGTAATCTCGGTGGGTGGATGTCATTCAACTACGGAAGGTAAGTAAATCGTTTGGCGATTTAAGCGCGGTGGATGACCTTTCGCTGTCCGTGCCCCGCGGGTGCATCTACGGCTTCATCGGCCCCAATGGTTCCGGAAAAACCACCACCCTGCGAATGTTGATGAGTATTCTCCGGCCGGACACCGGTGCGGTGGAGATCCTCGGTGAACTCAATCCGCCCGCAGCCAAGGATTCTGTGGGTTACCTCCCTGAGGAACGCGGCCTCTACAAAAAAATGAACGTGCGCCGCCTGTTGCGCTATTACGGCAAACTCAAAAACGCCGGCCCGCAATTGGACGCCCGCATCGACGAATGGCTTGAGCGCATGGCCCTCACCGATTGGGCGGAAAAATTAGTCGAAACCCTCTCCAAAGGCATGGCACAAAAAGTGCAATTCCTTTCCACCATCATCGCCGAGCCAGAAATTATCATCCTCGATGAACCCTTCTCCGGACTCGACCCCGTAAACCTCGAGGTGCTCCGCGAAGCGGTGGTGACCCTTCGCAAAAACGGCGCCACCATCATCTTCAGCACCCACGACATGGCCGTAGCCGAGCGCATGTGCGACCGTATCCTCATGATTTATAAAGGACACAAAGTGCTCGACGGCACACAGGAAGAAATCCAAACCGAGTACGGGCAGGACACCCTCCGCATCCGCACCACCGCCGGCGCGGCCGCGCTCAAGAGCTTGGACGGGGTGGAAGACGTACGGGATCACGGCCAGTTGCAGGAGGTGCGCTTCACCGGCGACACCCAACAACTCCTTCACAAACTGCTCGCCCTCACTGAAGTGCACCACTTCGAACAAACCCGCCCTTCCCTGCACGACATTTTTGTACGCATTGCCAAGCCCGAACCGGATGAGGAGGAAACGCCATGAATAAAATGCTCCTCATCGCGAGCAACGAATTCTCGGCGTTCGTCCGCTCCAAAGCCTTTATCATCAGCGTGCTCTTCGCGCCGGCGATCATGGGCGTTTCCGTGCTCATCCAAAAAGCGGCGAACGACCACGTGGACACCACCGAACGGAAATTTGCCATCATTGATTCCAGTGGTCAACTGGCCAACCCACTCATCACGGCAGCCCACGCACGGAATGATGCACTCGCGGCCACGACCGATCGCCAAGCGCTGGGCGGCCCCTTCACACCAGAGCTTGCCCAAGGCCACCCATTGCCTGAACTTCGCCTCAAATTATCCGAACGCATTCGGAGCGGGAACCTCTTTGCCTTTATCGAAATCCCCGCGAACATTTTACAAACCAACGCGACACCGGACGCCGTCCGCTATTTTTCCGATGAGCCCACCTATCGCGACCTACCGCGCTGGTTGAAGCAAACCCTCACCGCCGAAGTCCGTGACCGGCGTTTTGCCAGCGCACGCATCTCCCACGCGGCTCGCCAATTGTTTCGCCAGTTGGATGTTTCAGTGAACATCGAACCTATGGGGCTGGTGGAACTCCATTCCCAATCCGGCCAAATTGAAGACGCCCAAAAAGTCGACAAAATCCGCGCCTTCATCGTTCCCATTGCGTTGATGGTTTTGATGTATGTCATCGTACTCACCAGCACCCCCAACATCCTCAACTCCGTGCTTGAAGAAAAAATGAGCCGCATTAGCGAAGTCCTTCTCGGCTCCGTTTCGCCCACCCATTTGATGCTCGGCAAACTCATCGGCTGCCTGTGGATCGCTGCCATTCTTGCCTTCCTTTATCTCGGCAGCGCGCTGACCGCCGCCCACTATCACGGCTATGGCGATGCCGTGCCCCCGGCGCTCCTCGCCTGGTTTGCCGCGTATCTGCTGCTTGCCATTTTCTTTTTCGGATCCCTCTTCATCGCCATCGGCGCGGCCTGTACTGATATCAAAAGTGCTCAAGCCGCGATGATGCCCGTAATGATGCTGGTCATCATGCCGCTAATGGCTTTCCCCATTATTTTGAAGAACCCAAACGGCAACCTCGCTGTGGGGCTCTCTTTGTTTCCACCTGCCACGCCCTTGATCATGACCCTCCGCATCGCCCTCCAGCCCGGGCCGCCGCTTTGGCAACCCATTCTCGCGCTGGTGCTCACTTGTGGAACCACGCTGGGCATTGTTTGGGCGGCAGGCAAAGTGTTTCGCACCGGGATCCTGATGCAGGGAAAATCCGCCAGCCTCCGCGAAATGTTGCGCTGGGTTCTAGCGAAATAAATCAGGAAATAATCTCATGCGCCACGTTGCCGTGCACATCAGTGAGCCGAAAGTCGCGCCCCGCGTGGCGAAAGGTCAATCGCTCGTGGTCAAACCCCATTAAGTGCAAAATCGTCGCGTGCAGGTCGTGAACGTGCATTTCATTTTCCACCGCCTTAAATCCAAATTCATCGGTGGCACCATATGCCATCCCGCCGCGCACGCCGCCGCCGGCCAACCACATACTGAACCCGTGATGATTGTGATCGCGCCCGTTGATTTTTCCCGCATTTGATCCGGCCTTGGGCAGCTCCACCGTGGGCGTACGGCCAAATTCTCCGCCCCACATCACCAGCGTATCCTCAAGCAAACCGCGCTGTTTTAAATCAGTCAGTAACGCCCCAATTGCCTGATCACATTGCCTGGCAAGATTGCGATGATTCACCTCAATGTCATCGTGATTATCCCACGGCTGGCTGTCACCGTGCCAAACCTGCACGTAGCGCACCCCGCGTTCCACCAGCCGCCGAGCGATGAGAATTTGCCGCGCCTGCGTGGTGTTGCCGTATAATTCGCGGATGCGTTTTGGCTCGCGATTGATGTCAAACGCATCGCTCGCTTCCATCTGCATACGGTACGCGAGCTCAAAGGAATGAATGCGTGCTTCAAGCTGCGCTTCATTTTGGCGCGCCTTCGCGTGACGTTTATTTATGCGGCGCAACAAATCCAGCTGCCGCCGTTGTTGTTCCAGCGTCATTCGCGGATTACGGATGTGCTGGATTAAATCTTCAACCTTGCGTTTGCGCGTATCGATATAAGTCCCTTGAAATGCCCCGGGCAAAAACGAGCACTGCCAGTTTTGAGATTCCTGAATCGGATAACCGGGGCACATCGCAATGAAGCCCGGCAGGTTTTGGTTTTCCGTACCCAATCCGTACGTGAGCCAGGATCCCACGCTCGGTCGGGTGACAATGGATTCGCCGCAGTTCATCAGCATCAACGACGGTTCGTGATTGGGCACATCCGCGCGCAAACTGCGCAGTACGCAAATATCATCCATATGCTTCGCCGTATGCGGAAAAATCTCGCTCACCGGCAAACCGCTTTGGCCGTGCCGCTTAAATTTGTACGGCGAAGGCAACGCCGCACCGGTCTTCCGTTCGGTGGGTAAATTAGGGGTCGGCAACATTTTGCCGGCGTACTTTGCCAAGGCCGGTTTGGGATCAAACGTGTCCACGTGTGATGGCCCGCCGTTCATAAATAAATGAATGATGCGCTTGGCGCGCGGCCGGAAGTGCGATGCCTTGGGCGACAGCGGATTCGCCTCGGCCAGCATGCCGCCCAACCCAAGTGCGCCAAGCCCAATGCCGGCGCGCGCTAAAAAATCCCGGCGCGTGTAGCCGAGATGTTCCAAATTGAAGGGATGATTCCCCATCGGCAAAAGATCGCGCGCGCGCCGCAAAAAGTCGACTCTTACTGTTGAATAAAGTAGCTGAGGTTTTCCAATTCGATGGCCATGTTCACATTATTCACCGTCACCTCGTCAGGCACCTGCAACACGGTGGGCGCAAAATTCATAATCCCCGTTACGCCCGCCGCCACCAAATCATTGGTCACTTCCTGAGCCTCCTCCGGCGGCACACAAAGAATGGCCATCCGCACGTGATTTTCAGTGATGTACCAACTCAGTTTTTCCATCGGTAAGATCGGTTGTTTCACCCGCTTGTCCCGCTGGCGATCGTGCTGCACATCAAATGCCGCGTGCACACCAAACCCTTCCTTTTCGAAGCCGCGATACGAGAGCAACGCCTTGCCCAGATTGCCAACGCCGACCAAGACCACCGGCTGCAGATGATCCGTGCCCAGTAAATCCGCGATCATCTGAATGAGTTGTTCCACATCGTAGCCCAACCCGCGCGTGCCGAATTGGCCGAAGTACGCCAGATCCTTGCGCAATTGCGGCGATTTCACTCCGGCCGCTCCCGCCAACGCCTCGCTGCTGACGGTTTGAATTCCATTGGCCAACAGCCGCTGCAAACAACGCGTATAAATCGACAATCGATAAACCGTTTTACGCGGAATTTCCGGTCGCGCATTGCGCCCATTTTTTTTTGCAGCCATTTGTGGATATTCTTTGATGAAAGAACCCTCATCTTCTCGAACAGAACCGTGAACGGTCAAGGCAAATGGTTAATCTACAAACCCAAATTCATTGGAAAGAAATAAGATCTGCGCTAATTGATTGAAGGCATTGCTTTGATCAATTCCATCAGAACGGATCAGAAATTTTAAGGCGTCTAAAAGTTCCAATTCAGTCGGTTCGCGCTGCAAAATCCTCTGGTACAAACTCTTCACTTGCGCCTGGCCGTACGGTGCCTTGATCGTGATCGACACACGTATCTTCTCCGATTGTGCCGCAAGAAAAGGGCTGTTCATTAAAAATAATGCCTGTTGCGGCACGGTGTTTTCATACCGTTTAGGGCAATGCGTATCCGGGTTGGCAAAATCAAAAGTTCGAAACAGCGCAGGTAAATTTTGGCGGTCGATGAATCCATACACCGTGCGGCGTGGTGGGGATGGATGCTGAGTAATGTTCACCGGCCTGCCTCCCAGCGTGCGATCAAGCTGGCCGCTGGCCTGTAAAATGCCGTCGCGCATCGCCTCAAAGGTGAGCCGTTGCCGGTTCATTTTCCACAACAACGAATTGGCGGGATCAACGCGGAGGTATTCCGGCCGAATATTGCTGGACTGTTGATAGGTGGCGGAAAGCATGATTTGCCGTTGAAGTTTTTTAATAGACCAACCCTCACTCACAAAACGCGCGGCTAACCAATCAAGCAACAGCGGGTGCGAAGGCGGTTGTGCGCGCAGGCCAAAATCGCTGGGGGTGGCAACCAGTCCATGGCCAAAGTGATGCGCCCACACGCGGTTCACCAGCACCCGCGCGGTGAGTGGGTTTTGGGGATCCACAATCGCCCGCGCCAATTCCAGCCTTCCGCTGCCTTGGGTGAAGGACTTTCGATCTGGAGAAAAATGCTCGAGAAACCGCCTCGGCACTGTTGCGCCACGATTGCCTTTATTTCCCCGCACAAAAATGTATGGCTCCGTTGCCCGCGGATTATCCAGCAAAACGTGGGCCCGTGGCGGCGCACCCGGATGCGTCGCGGCGAGTTTACCTAAACTGCTGCGGCGGTTTTTCAATGTATTGCGTTGGCCGAACAGCAAGCTGTTTGGGTCCCCCTCGGCCAACGTCTCGGGCACATCGGCAGGAGTCCCCTTCGCGTGCAACACTTGTCGGATGGCTTCCCAGTTTGGATCAACTAACGCGACCGCATTTGGGTTTTCCTTACGCAGTGCAATCCATTTACGCTCCACTTCCACAAACAAGTCACTGTAAATCTTCAACTGCGCCGTGCGATTCGTCGCCCGTTGCACCAATGGATTCCCCGCCCCCTCCAATTGGTGCCAGGCGAGAAACACGGGATGTTTTTCCACCTTCCACCTCGCCAGTGCGCGCTGCCAATTCAATGCGGAAACAATGTTTAGCTTTCGTTTGGTAAGCAACTGCACAGCAGCTTTTTTGTCGAGCCCCCGTGTTTTCACATCGTGAACAGCCGCGAGGTAGCCACCTGCTCGACGCCGCAATTCCGCGCGTCCTTTGGCGTAAGTGTCGCGGATTAATTGATCAATGACCGCTTGCTGGCGTTTCCGCTCCTTCAAATATGCCGCGTGCTGTGGCGGCAGCGATCCTTTCCCGAGCAACGGCAATTCCTTCGGCTCATGACTGCTGGCGAACACGCCATGAAGTGAGTAATAATCTGCCGTTGGAATGGGGTCATACTTGTGATCATGACAGCGCGCGCAGGTGACCGTGATTGCCATAAATCCGCGCGTCACCACGTCGATACGGTCATCAATAATATCGTCTTGCCGATTCAAAAACCGCCGGCCCAAAGTGAGATATCCCATTGCCGCGAGCGGACGTTTGTCTTCCCCAAGATCAAGTTGGTCGGCGGCCATTTGTTCGAGAACAAAACGATTGTACGGGAGATCTTCATTAAACGCACGCACGACGTAATCGCGATATGTGTACGAATACGGATAGAGCCGATCAACGCCCACTCCCACGTAGCCCTTGTTGTCTGCATACCGTGCCACATCGAGCCAATGCCGTGCCCAGCGTTCGCCGTAATGCGGGGAAGCAAGCAGTCGATCTATGAGCTTGGGCCACGCCTCCGGTGAATCATCCGAAACAAACGTTTGCACCTCCGCAAACGACGGGGCCAAACCAGTGAGGTCCAGATAAGCACGCCGAATTAAAGTGCGCCGATCCGCCCGCAGGGAAGGCTCCCAACCCTTGGCCTCCAACCGAGCCAGCACAAACAGGTCTACCGGCGTGCGCGCTCGGTTTGAATGCTTCACTTTGGGCGGTACAATTTTTTCCACCGGCTGAAATGCCCAGTGGTTTTCCACCTGTTCGGCGGTCGATAATGGGGGCGTGATGGCACCCTGCGCGAGGACAGCTATAAACCCTAAAACTGAAAAGGCCCGAATCATTTGATTGGTTTTTGTTCGGCAATCCATTTGGCAAGTAATTGAATCCATTGCGGATCGGGCCCCGTTGCGCCGACGGGTGGCATCCGGCCGAGGTCGGAGCGAATGACGCGCTGAAGCATCACCGAATGAGCGGGATCCCCCGGGGCAATGATGCGCGCTTTGTCGCCTAAACCATAGCGGTTGTGCACCGGTTCCGCGCCCAGAGTTTTGGTGGCGTCCAACGCCAGATGATGGCTGAGTAACATTTGAGCGTTGCCGCCGCCGGCGTTTACGTGACACGTCGCGCAGTTCACCTGCCAATACGCACGCACCCGCGCGGTGCGATCGGCTTTTGCATCGTACGGATTTGCGAAACGTTTTTGGACGGACTTTCCATCCGAACCATAATTTTCAGCGCGAACTCCGCTGACCAAACCGGACTTTCCCAAAACCTGAATTTGGTTGGCCTTAAATTTGCCGTAATCGTGCTGCCGATTGAGCTGCAATTCTGTGAGACTCAACACAAATCCCGCCGCGCGTCCGTGGCACATCATGCACTCGGCGCGGCTCGGGATGCGCCACTGTTTGCCATTAGCCAGCGCGCGGTCCGCACCTTCATTTGCCACGAGCGTGGCATCGGTTTGAGCTTTATTCCATTCATAACTGTATCCGAGCCACTCGTTTTCTTGTTTGATCAACAAACGCGTCTCGATGCGTTTCCCCTCGCGCGCAAGCGTTTGCATCAACACCGTCCCATCGGGCCCCTGCCAACCGCGATTGCCCCCGAATCGCAGTTGCCCATTGCCCGGCAGCGCAAAATGATGAGTGGCCGTCGCACCATCGGTCCAGTGCGGCACGTTGATGGAATAAGCGATCACGCCGGGTGCGGTTTCGTGTTTGGCGGTTTTGCTGAATAATCCAGTTTGGCTGAGTGCGCGCGGGAAATTGCTGCGGCGTCCCACGGCGGGATTGGGTTTGAGGCGATGGAATCCGGAGTGATCGTCGATGACAAGCAAGTTGCCGCGCGTATCTGTGGCAAACCCGGTGATGCCAAATGAGGTGTCAGCAATTTCTGCGTGCCACGTCACTTGGGTGCCGTCGTGTTTGCCGGCCCAGATTTTCCCAGTCGAGTAATCGCCGTAGATATAAGCGCCGTTGAGCTTGGGCAAAATGTTGCCGTAATAAACGATGCCGCCGGTAAGCGATCGGGATTCGCGATGGTGATGCTCAAAGGTCGGCTTGGTGAGTTTACCGGGGCCAAGCTTGCGCTCGAGATAAAACGGGTGGCTTCCCTCGTACAAACTCCAGCCATAATTGGCGCCGCGCTCCACGCGCTTCACACTCTCCCAGTGATCCTGCCCGTTCTCCCCAACCCAAATCGCGCCGGTGCGCTCGTCACAAGTTAATCGCCATGGATTGCGAAAACCAAGTGCCCAGGTTTCCGGCGCGGCCTTGGGCGTTTTCAAAAAAGGATTGTCCGGCGGTATGCCATACGCGCGCTCGCCCGTCGGGCGATCCACATCGATGCGCAACAGCTTGGCCAGCAACAAGTCGATGCGCTGGCCGGTGAGGTTTTCGTCCGAATCACTGGTGCCATCACCGGTGGTCAGGTAAAGCATTCCATCCTTACCAAAAACCACACCGCCACCGTCGTGCCCGTTCGAATTCCATTTGATAATCACCTTCCGTGATGCAGGATTAATACGATGTGTTTTGCGATCCATCGTCCAGCGCGACACGAGGCAATTCTTGGCCTTGCTCCCCTCACCACGGCGAGGACCGTTGGTGTGCAAAAACACAAACCCGTTCTGCTCGAATTTTGGGTGAAAACAAAACCCATAAATAAGCCGGTTTGTGAGCGACAAACTCTCAACTTGAATTGTCGCCTTTGGCGTGTCGCGAAATACCCACAATTTAGAAATCGAACCCTTCTCCTCACGATGATCCGCGTAGGCCAACAAATCTTGGGTGCCCGGCAAACGCTTCATTTCCAAAGGCTTTTTAACCGGCAACCCCGGCCACACTTTTTCTGTGATGTACGGCAAAGGCGGCTCCGGGGTACCGATAAGCTTACCCCCCTGCCACTCCACGCGTGGGATTATGTTGGTTTGCCCCGATACGGCAAATTGGCAAATGAATAACAATACAAATGAAAACCGCATAGAAGGATTCAGCCCCCGTGTCATAAATCTGTCAAACCCGAAAATGCTAACCCTCATCCAACAAGCGCAACACTGCCTTGGCCGCCCGGAGCGGTGCGCCTTTTTGTCCGAGGCTTTGGGCGATTTGATTGAGATCGGCGCGAAGGGTTTTGCGGCGCGCGGAATCCTCAACAAAACGATTGGCTTCCCGCGTGAGATTATTAGGCGTGGCGGCGCGTTGGATGAATTCGGGAAACACCTCACGCCCAGCCAATACGTTGGGCATGGCGATGTGTTTGACTTTCACGAACAAGCGGCCGAGCAGATAAGTCACCCAAGAAGTTTTATAAAGCACCACCGTGGGCACGCGGAACCACGCACATTCGAGGGTGACGGTGCCGGAAGAAGCAATCGCAACGTCGGCCTCGGCGAGGGCTTCGTGCAGCCCGCCGATGCGCAGATCCCAATCAGCCACGGCGGGAGTCAATAGGCGCGCTTGCGCGGCGATCGAATCGTTGGGGAATACGATCATTGGCTCGGCGTTCAACTTGCGCGCAGCGCCGGCCATCACGGGGAGATGGCGGCTGATTTCCTTGGCGCGACTTCCGGGAAGAAGTAACAGCCGCGGTGGATCGTGCAGCTCATCCGGTTCGCGAAATTCCAAATCCGGATAACGATCGCACAGCGGATGGCCGACAAACTCGACCGGTAACCCGGGCGCGCGCCGGGCGTACCATTCTTTTTCAAACGGAAAAATGCTGAGCAACAAATCGACGTCGCGGGCGATTTGATGCACTCGCGAGGAATGCCACGCCCAAAGTTGCGGGCTGATGTAATAAATAATTCGCGGCCGCCAATCGGTCCCGGCGGCGCGTTGGCGCAGGGCGCGCACGAAGCGTAAATTGAATCCGGGATTATCGATGCAAATGATCGCGTCGGGCTTGCGCTCAAATGCGAGGTCAAGGAGCTGATCAAAGAAGCCCTTGAATTTACCGTAATTCCGGACGGCCTCCCAAATACCGACCACCGCGTGCTCGGTCAAATCCAGCGCGAGATCCACGCCGGCGGCTTGCATTCTGGGGCCGCCCGCGCCGAACGCTTCCACTTCGCCGCCCTCTTTGCGCAACGCCTCGAGCAACTCAACCGCCAGCGTGTCGCCGCTGGTTTCGCCAGCCATGAACATGATGCGACGGGCGCTCATGCGGTTTCGAGTTCCTGAATTTGTCGGGTGATTTCCAGCGCCACATCGAGCGCTTGCTTGGCGGATTCGCCGCTGACTTTCGGCGTTTGCTGCTCACGCACGCAATGGGCAAAGTGCCGCAGCTCCTGCAACAGCGGATCATCCTTTTCAATGGGCACCGGCTCGCGCACCACGCGTTTGCCGCCGAACTCGCTGACAATGGCAGTGTCTTTGGCGTGCAAAAGTTTTTTCCATAAACTGGATTCCGTCTCGCCGTCGCGCGCGATGCGGTAAATGTAGCCTTCTTGTTTTTGATAATCGAGCGACACGTAACTGGTTGTTTCGCCGCCGCTGAACACACGGATTTTCCGCATACTTTCGGGGCTCACACGGCTGGCGGTGAGGTTGGCCACGCATCCGTTTTCAAACTTCAACCGCGCATTGGCAATGTCCTCCGAATCGCTCAGCACAGACACGCCCACGCCATCGACCGATTGCAGCGGTGAATCCACGAACGCCAACACGATGTCGAGATCGTGAATCATGAGGTCCAGCACGACACCAACATCGAGGCTGCGCTTGGGGTACGGCGACAGGCGGTGCGTCTCGATAAAGCGCGGCTCGCGCGCGACGTTTTGCAGATAATCAAAAACCGGATTGAAGCGTTCGATATGGCCCACCTGCAGCACACATTTATTTTCGCGCGCAAGTTCCACCAACTCAGTCGCTTGCGCGGTGGTGTCGGTCATTGGTTTTTCCACAAGCACATGGCGCCCCGCGCGCAACAGTTGGCTGGCCAAATCAAAATGAGTGATCGTGGGCGTGACCACATTCACCGCTGCCGCCGCATAGATGGCGGCCTCCACGGAGGGCAGCACGGGCACGCCGTATTTTGCACCGATGGTTTTGGCGCGGGCGGGGTCCGCATCGTAGAGCCCCACAAAATCCACCACGCCTTCGCGCGCCAATCCGGCGTAATGTTTGGCGTGGTGTTGACCGAGGGAACCCACACCCAACACCGCCACTTTTAATGCATCCGACACGCGGGGAGGTTCAGGGTTTGTCGCACGTCATTCAAGGTTAACCTTGAACCGCGCAGCAAGAACCCCGAACCTCCGTGCGTGGACATCCCAAAAACCAGCAACCCCATGCGGATCACCGTGCTTGGCGCGGGCGCGTGGGGCACCACACTGGCGAAGATCGCCCACGAAGCCGGGCACGAATTAACGCTCTGGGGCCATCCTGAACGCCTTGCAGGAATGGCTTACAAAAAAGAAAACACCGAATATCTCCCGGGCGTGACCCTGCCCAATGCTTGGCGACTGGAGGCCGATTGGGAAACAGCGCTGGACAAAGCCGAGGCGGTGATTGTCGCCGTGCCGTCCGCGTCCTTTCGCGCGGTGGCTGCTGGCCTCGATGGATTTAGTGGCATCGCCGTCACCGTTACCAAAGGCATCGAACACAAAACCGGTCTGACGATGGGTGGCATCCTCAATGAAACCGCGCCCGAGGCGGCCGTCGTCGCCCTCTCCGGCCCATCGCTTGCGGCGGAAGTGGCGCGCAACATTCCAACTGCATTGGTGGCCGCTAGCGAAGAGGAAGCCAACGCCGCTACCGTGCAGGAATGGCTGCACCGCCCCACCCTCCGCATCTATACCAGCACCGATGTGCTGGGCGTTGAGCTGGGCGGCGCATTAAAAAACGTCATGGCCATTGCCGCCGGCGTTTGCGATGGCCTTCAACTGGGTGACAACGCCAAAGCCGCGCTCATCACCCGCGGCTTGCGCGAGATGCGGCGGCTCGGCAAAGCCGCCGGTGCGCAACCCAATACGTTTAACGGCCTCAGCGGTATGGGCGATCTGACGGTCACCTGTTTCTCCAAACAAAGCCGCAACCGCACGCTCGGAGAACGGATCGCCAAAGGTGAACCGCTGGACAAAGTGCTCGCCTCGGCCACGGCCGAAGGGCATCCCACGGCAAAATCCGCGCGCGCGTTGGCCAACACATTGGAAGTGGAATCGCCCATCATCGAGCAAGTATACACGATGCTTTATGAAGACAAAGGCCCAAAAGAAGCATTAAAAGAATTAATGATGCGCGAACGGCGCGGGGAAGATTGAAGTAATCGTCAATCAAAAATCAATTCCATCAATGCTGCATAATCCGTCACTACGGGGAATTGCGGGAACTCTTCAATCACATTATTCGGCGCACGAAACAAAACCCCTTGGTCGGCTTCGGCGAGCATTGTGGTGTCGTTATAGGAATCACCGGCGGCGATGACGTGATAGTTCAGTGATTGAAAAGCGGCCACACTTTTTCGTTTTTGATCCTGCTGACGGAGATGATAATTGATGATCATATCGTCTCGCACCTCAAGTTGATGACAAAAAATCGCAGGCCAATCCAGCTGGCGCATTAGCGGGTTGGCGAATTGCAGAAAGGTATCCGAGAGAATGACCAGTTGCGTTCGCGCGCGTACTTCGTCGAGAAATGCTTTTGCCCCGTCCATCGGTTCGAGCGTGGCGATGACGGCTTGGATGTCGCTGAGCTTAAGATTATTTTCCGCCAGCAGATCGAGGCGATAGCGCATCAGCACATCATAATCCGGCTCATCACGGGTGGTGCGGCGCAGGGCGTCGATGCCGGTTTTCTCGGCAACAGCAACCCAGATTTCCGGCACCAAAACACCTTCGAGATCCAATGTAACGATCGTCTGTTTCACGGGCGAGTTGATACCGAGCGAGGCGAGTGACGGCGAGAAAAAAGCACCGCGCGGGTCCGCAAACCCGCGCGGTGTGAATGGAATTCTTTAGTTGAGGTTGAGGCCCGGCATGCTGGTCTGGCCGATCCAGCACACCGGGCGCCCATTCCCTGTTTCCCTGCCTGCCGAAACAGGCAAGAACCCTAATTTACACGGCTTCCTCGCCGGTTTCGTCCGTACGAATACGGATGGCTTGCTCGACGGGCAGCACGAACACTTTGCCGTCGCCGATCTTGCCGGTTTTTGCCGAGGCGATAATAGCCTTGCTGGCCGCTTCCACTTGGTCATCGCCCACGACGATTTCCAGTTTGATCTTGGGCAGGAAATCCACCGTGTACTCGCTGCCGCGATATACTTCGGTGTGACCTTTTTGGCGGCCAAACCCTTTGACCTCCGTCACCGTCATTCCCGCCAGGCCTTCCTCGGCCAGCGCATCCTTCACCTCATCGAGCTTGAAGGGCTTAATAATTGCTTCGATTTTTTTCATAGGATAGTTCCTTTCGTTTCAATTCCATTGCTCGTTTAGTGATCCGCTGACGCCGTGAATTCCGGGTAAGCTTCCTGTCCATGCTCAGAAACATCCAAGCCGGCGATTTCTTCTTCCTCGCTCACACGCACGCCCATGATGGCCTTAATTGCGCCGAAGACGACGATTGAGAAGACAAAGGCCGCAACACCCACCAAGGCAATGCCCTTGATTTGAGACGCCAACACGACGCCCGACCCTTCAATCTGGAAGTAATAGGCGGCAAGGATTCCCCAAATGCCACAAGTGCCGTGAACGGAAATGGCTCCCACCGGATCGTCGATCCCGGCTTTGTCCAACGCGATCACTGAGAAGACCACAATAACGCCGGCGATCAAGCCGATGATTATTGAACTGCCTGGCAACACGATATCCGCGTTAGCCGTGATGCCCACCAAACCGGCCAAAGCACCATTGAGGCCCATGGAAAGATCCGGTTTGGAAAACACAATCCACGAGACGAGCGCTGCGGAAATTGCACCCGCAGCCGCTGCGAGCGAAGTGGTCGTGAACACCAAGCCCAAAGGCCCGGGGTTGGCACTCAGCACCGAACCGCCGTTAAAGCCGTACCAACCGAACCAGAGCAACAGCACACCAATCGTTGCCAGCGGCAAATTGTGTCCCGGAATGGGTTTGGGGTTTCCGTCTTTGTCGTACTTGCCTTTGCGAGGGCCGAGAATCAACACACACCCCAAGGCAGCAAAGCCACCAAAGGCATGAACGACAGCGGAACCGGCAAAGTCTTTGAAACCGATTCCGGCCAAAACACCGCCGCCCCAATGCCAGGAGCCAACAACCGGATAAGCAACGCCAACCAAGAGTGTGGCGAAAATCAAAAACGATGTTAGCTTCACCCGTTCAGCAACCGCACCGGAAACAATCGTCGCCGCTGTGGCTGCAAACATCGCTTGGAAAATGAAATCACCAAAACCCGTCATGCAAAGATCGAGCCCGCCGTAGGAAAAAGTGGATCCACCTTCAGCATTCAAATCGCCGATCATGCTTCCCCAGCTAAACCAACCGTTAAAGGTTCCTCCGTCAGCTATTAAATCACCTGGATAATGGGTGTTAAACCCGAACAAAGCATAGGTAATGAGGCCAATGGAAATGATGAACAGATTTTTAAATAAAATGTTCACAGTATTCTTGGAACGCGTTAACCCCACTTCCAATGTGGAGAATCCCAAGTGCATAATAAACACCAGCGCTGCGGCCATCACAGTCCAGAGCATTGAGGTGGTGAAAAAGGGAAATGCCTCCGCATCATCCTTTTCGGCCGCCACAACTTCCTGATACTTCTCAAGTTGCGTTTGCTCGGGCTCCGCGGGCTCCTTTTTCGATTCACCGTCTACTGGTGCCTCGGTTTTTGCATCGCTGCCTTCGCCTTCAGCCTGAGCCATTAACTCCGGTGTGAAGCCCGCGAGGGGCACGATTAGAAACAGCCAAAGTAAGAGGCTGCGTTTGATTGGGTTTGTCATTGTTTTCATTGTTTTACTGCGTTGGTTGGATGGACCTCGATGGGAGGCTCAATCCGTTCATAAATGTCCAAGCGCACTCTAGCGTACAGCGTGCCAAGTGTTCCGTTTTTCTATTCATATATTTTATGGTTACCATAAGTTTTAGTTATGCCTGATTCTTCATCTTGTTTTTAGCGGGTACAATTGAATCGTTTGTTTTTAGGAATAGCCGATTTGGGGGAGGTAATAATTTGTTTTCATTTTTATTCGCCCAATCGGATTGCCGGTATTTTGCAGGAGTGGATAAAATGCGACAGGCCCGCTGCCAAATCAGAACAAGAAAAAAGGCCGACGGTTACCCGTCGGCCTTGGAATGTGTTGATTAGCCTTTTGGCGTTCGCGATTTAGGCGAGTGCCTTTTTGGTGGTCTTGATGATCACCGCGGCGATTTTATAGGGGTCGCCATTAGATGCGGGACGACGATCTTCGAGGCGCCCTTTCCAGCCATCCTGAATGGTGGCCACGGGGATGCGGATGGAGGCACCGCGATCGGACACGCCGTAGCTGAATTTGTCGATGGATTGTGTTTCGTGCAACCCAGTGAGGCGACGGTCGTTATCCGCGCCGTATACGGCGATGTGTTCTTCGATATTCTTGCCGAATTCCTCGCAGATTTTGGTGTGCACCTCTTCGCCGCCGGGATCACGCATAGCGCCGCAGGAGAAGTTGGCGTGCATGCCGGAGCCATTCCAATCGCCTTGGACAGGCTTGGGATGCCAGTCGACAGCGACTCCGTATTTCTCGCCGGTGCGCTCCAGAAGATAGCGGGCGATCCAAATTTGGTCGCCGCAGTCGGCCGCGCCTTTGGCGAAGATTTGGAATTCCCACTGGCCCATCATCACTTCGGCGTTGATGCCTTCGACGTTGAGGCCGGCCTCGAGGCAAAGGTGCAAATGTTCGTCCACCAAATCGCGGCCGACGGTGTTGCGTGCGCCCACGGACGTATAGAACGGACCTTGCGGGCCGGGGAATCCGTTTTTCGGAAATCCGATGGGGAGGTTGGTGTCGGTATCGATCAGGGTATATTCCTGTTCAAGGCCAAACCAAAAATCCTCGCTGTCGTTATCGATCGTGGCCCGCCCGTTGGATTCGTGCGGGGTGGCATCGGCGTTGAGCACTTCGCACATCACGAGCCAGCCATTGCCGCCAAAGCGATCGGGGTCCGGATAAACGGCGACGGGTTTCAGCAGGCAATCCGAATCATTCCCTTCGGCCTGTTCGGTGGAGGAGCCGTCAAAGGACCACTCTTTGGCGTCTTCCAACTTGCCGCTGAAATTTTCGCGAACGAGTGTTTTGCTGCGGAGGCTCTGCGTGGGCTTATAGCCATCGAGCCAGATGTATTCCAACTTATGTTTACTCATTTGTTTTGCTGTATCTGTTTTTTGTTAAACGGCTTTCGCCAATAATTCTGTGGGTTAAAGCGCGTAACCATCCTCGCCGTGATCCTTCACGTCAAGCCCTTGCATTTCAGTTTCTTCATCCACCCGAATGCCGCCGCAGAGCGCATCGGCAATTTTAATGGCGATGTAGGTAACGACCGAACTCCAGATGATCGTAACGAGTACGCTCATCAACTGGCCGCTGAATTGATTCTTAATAATCTCGCGGCCCTCATCGGAGAAGGCAAACACACCGGTGAGCAACGCGCCCACAATGCCACCCACGCCGTGGACGCCGAAGACATCAAAGCTGTCATCATAACCGAGCTTTTGCTTGAGGCTGGTCGAAGCCCAATAGCAAACCAAGCTGGCACACCCGCCGATGGCAATCGCCGCCATCGGGCCCACAGTTCCGGATGCAGGGGTGATGGCCACGAGACCGGCAACCGCGCCGGTAGCTAAACCAATGGCGGTGGGTTTCCCTTTACCGCACCACTCAATCATCATCCACGTGAACGCGGCGGCGGCAGTGGCCACTTGGGTGACGAGCTGCGCCATGCCGGCCTGGCCACCTGCAGTCAAAGCACTACCGGCGTTGAATCCAAACCAACCGACCCACAAGAGCGCTGCGCCGATCAGCACGAAGGGCACGTTATGCGGCGGCATTGGGGTGTCGGGATACCCCTTGCGCTTGCCCAACATAATGCACGCAACGAGTGCGGCCACACCGGCGTTAATATGAACAACCGTGCCTCCGGCAAAATCAATGGCTTCCCAAGTGGTGGCCAAATAGCCTCCACCCCAAACCATATGCCAAATTGGGCAGTAGGAAAAAGTGAACCAAATGGTCAGGAAAATCATCACTGCGCTAAACTTCATTCGCTCGGCAAATGCCCCGACGATGAGGGCCGGGGTGATGATGGCAAAGGTCATTTGGAAAGTCACAAAAACAGATTCCGGAATGGTGTCACTCATTGAGCCGGTGGTCAGCCCCTTAAGAAAGAGCCCGGAAAAATCGCCAAATAATTTTCCGTCACCGGAGGACGCGAATGAGTATCCGTAAATCACCCAAAGCAATGACATCAGCGCGGTGACGGCAAAGCACTGGACCAGCACCGAAAGCACATTCTTCTTTCGGGTGAGGCCGCCGTAAAAAAGCGACAAGCCGGGGACGGTCATCAGCAACACCAGCGCGGTGGCCACGATCATCCAAGCGGTGTCGCCAGAGTTAAAATAGGGATCAATTTTAAAGCCGTTCTTGGCAAGCTTATCGTCACCATCTAAGCCGGAATACTTTTCGGCCATTGTTTTGCCATCCAGCCAGGCATCAGCTTTATTTTTTTCGCCGGCTGCGGTTTCTTTTTCTTCTGCTGTCAACTGCTCCTCAGCAGTATTAGCTTCCTCGGCGAATGTTTCAAAAGGCAGGCTTCCGGCAAAGAGCGCCAGCGCCATAGTCAAAATCGGGAAAAGTTTTTTCATGGTACAGGGAATTTAAGGGTTAAGATTAAAGGGCTTCGTCACCTTTTTCGTTGGTGCGAATTCGGATGGCTTCGTCGATGGTGCTGACAAAGATTTTGCCGTCGCCGATCTTGCCGGTTTTAGCGCTCTCGGCTACGGCTTTGATGGCGGCTTCGAGGTTGTCATCGGTCACGGCGACTTCGAGTTTGATTTTGGGAAGAAAATCGACGGTGTATTCACTGCCGCGATAGATTTCGGTGTGGCCTTTTTGGCGTCCGAATCCTTTGACTTCCGCGACAGTCATCCCCTCAATGCCGACTTCGGCGAGGGCATCCTTCACTTCCTCGAGTTTGAATGGCTTAATAATTGCCTCAATTTTTTTCATTTGCTGTGGTTCTCCTGCCCGCGTTGGCCAGTTACCGGTAAAGCTGCGGGCAGCCGCACCAGTGAATTGCAGGGCAATCCAAGAGTCTTAAGCAGCCCGTGTGCCAACCGGAAAGACAAACCGAAACCGTCATATTTCAGGCGTTTCTTTGTGTTTTTTTTTAAATCCATTTAATGGACAGCCCAACGGCTATCGGTTTTTATCCAGACTGTTGATTTTTGTGCAGGAATAACTTTGGTTCGACAAAGTGAAGTTTCGTCCAGAAAATCACGTTTTGGAGGTGAACCTCGGCAAACAACTATGAGCAAAGGCAAGCGCGGCAAAAAACGGTTCCCCAAGCCTTCGCAAGCCTCGCCGTCGGTTCCACAGGAATTGCTGCCCGATGAGCCGGAAGCGGTGCCTGAACCCGAGCTGGTTTCCCCCGCCCAACCCACCTCCTTTTTCCGCCGATGCGATTGGTTGGCATTTACGCTGGCTACGTTGATTTCGTTTGGCGTTTATTTTTACACCCTCGCCCCGGATCTCACGCTGGAAGATTCCGGCGAACTGGCAGTGGGCTCGATGTATGCCGGTGTGCCGCATCCGCCGGGTTATCCGGTTTGGACACTTTACACTTGGGCATTCACCCAATTGCCCTTTGGGAATATCGCTTGGCGCGTCGCGCTCTCCTCCGCGGTAGCCGCAGCGCTCGCCTGCGGGTTGCTCGCGCTGATGGTTTCGCGAACCGCCCAATTGATGCTCAAGAGCATCGAAACATTTCGGGAGGTGAAAGAGCGTCAACGCGATCTGATCGGCCTCGCTTCCGGTACAGCCGCAGGTTTGCTATTGGCCTTCAACGGATTCATGTGGAGTCAGGCGGTGATTGTGGAAGTGTACACGCTTGGCATTTTCACGTTTATGGCCGTATTGGCGCTGATGATGCGATGGTATTTTCGCCCAACCCAACGGTGGCCACTTTACCTCGCCTATTTCTGTTTTGGCCTATGCTTTGCAAATCACCAAACCTTGCTGCTAGCCGCTGTAGGTATCGAAGCGATTGTGCTGCTAGCCGACCGAAAAATAGGGAAAGATTTTTTGCTTTGTAATTGCGGGGTGTATATCTTGGGGCTGTTCGCCACCCTGCCTGCAGAAGGCGCGCCTCCGGACAGCGAACCGGGCGTGTTCATCCTTTTCAATACCGTGGGCGTAACTATGTTTGCCCTGTTGCTGGGGATGATGCTTTACGACCGAGGGAAGCAATACGTCCTCAAGGGGTCATTGAATCCGACAAACCTAACCGCAATCACCGTGTCCGCAGTGGCTGTGTACCTGCTTTCCGCCGGAGCGTTTGGCTGGGCATGGGGTTCGTTTTTTGATGACAATAAATTCTCAAGTGCCGCCAACGCGGTGAAAGTGTGGGCTTTACTCAACGCGTTGCTACTCGGAGCGCTGGCCCTGTTTTCGTGGCTAAAAAACGGGGGCAACCCAAATACTCCGCCGCTGCTACGCCATTGGATGCCCTTGCTCAATACCCGCGCAGCTTGGCTGCTGGGAGCTGCATTTTATTTGTACATGCCCATTGCTTCAATGACCAACCCGCCGATGAACTGGGCCTATCCGCGTACCGAACAGGGTTTCAAGCACTCCTTCTTTCGAAAGCAGTACGACAAAATTGAGCCTTCAAATTTAACGCGGATATTTTTTGACCGCAACTACATCGCGCCGCGCCCAAACAACCCCTCACCCCGCACCCAGTTCAACGGCGGCCAAGCTTACGTTTACCTGGAGGAAGCCGCGCAGGAATTCAGCATGAGTTATTTGGCATTAGCATTCCTTCCAATGGCGTTCCTCCCGTGGATGGCAATCCGAGAGCGCCGTTGGATAGCGGCTCTCACCGGCATTTTCATTTCCTTCACACTCATTTTAATTTTCCTGCTCAACCCCACCGCGGATGAGCAGAACCGGCACTTATACAAAGTGTTTTTCACAGCCACGCATATTTTCATCGCGCTCGCCGCCGGGCTGGGCACAGCCCTTGTCGCCGCCACGCTGACTTCGCGCAACCGGGAGCTTGCTATTGGATTAACAGGATTTCTCTCACTGCTCGTCATTTTGGAAATCATTCAAGCGGTTGACACGTTCAAAGCCACAGATTTCATCATCCCGCAATCCGCAGCGGTGATCGGGCTGTCGCTCATTTTTCTGTTACTCCTTTGCGCAGTGGGCCGATTGGCCGGTCCCAAATCATTCCGCAGCAGCTTGCTGGCGCTGGGCGTTGGACTCATCATTTTACTTCCCATACGCCCGGCGCTTTCCAACTGGGCGGTGAACGAACAGCGCGGTCATCTCTTTGGCTATTGGTACGGCCACGATATGTTTACGCCGCCCTTTAAAATTTTTCCAGAAATGGACAAGGACGCCATTCTATTTGGCGGCACCGATCCGGGGCGCTTTGCGCCGACGTATATGATTTTTTGCGAGAGCTTTATCGCGGCCAAATACAAGCGCGATAAGAATTTTGACCGGCGCGATGTGTATATCATCACCCAAAACGCGTTGGCCGATGGGACTTATCTGCAATACATCCGCGCCCATTACAACCGCAGCGCACAGGTGGATAAGGAGGATAAGGATTTTTTCCGCAGCCTCGCCGACAAACTGGACCCTGATGAAGCCAAGACGGCTGACGACCGCAGGGATGTCCTCGAACGCCGAAGCACGCTTTATATGCTCACGCTGCTTGGCTTATTGGTGGGCGCGGGAATGCTCGTTCATGCTTCAATCCTGCGAAGGGACGAGGAGAACCACCGCGAATCACTCGGCGCGTTTCGGTGGGGGGGCTTGGTTATTCTGGGTTCACTGTTGATGTTGCCGGCAGCGGCGAAATCCGTACTGCACAAAGCAGACGGGATTTTAACCGGTGTGGGTCAGCGCGTTGAGCAAGCCCGCCGTGACCGCGGAGTGTATCCCAAGAACGAGATCCACACGCCCTCAACGTTAGATAACCAAATTGCGTTCAACGATTATTTGCAGGACGCCATGCGCCGGATGGCCCTCGGACAACTCGCCCACAACGAAAATGTAACGCTCAATTTCCCATTCCAATGCCCAAAATGCGGCACCGGCCATTTAGTTTCCGTCGACCGAAACCGATTGGAGCTCTACCGACAAATGACGGTTCAGGGCGGGCTTCTCTGCCCCAATGACCAACAGTTCATGCCCACCCCATCCAGCCCGCAAATGCAGGTGCGCGGCACCGGCTCGGTGATGGCAATTAATGCTCTCCTCACCAAAGTCATTTTTGAAACCAATCCAGCCCACTCATTTTATGTGGAAGAAAGTTACCCGCTTCAGTGGATGTATCCATACATCACCCCGCATGGAATTATCATGAAGCTCGAAGCGGAACGCGAATTTGAAATCACCGCCATTACCCCTGCCCCGTTGAACCCAACCAATGCCCCCGTACAATTGGCCGTGGGCGATGAGCTGACCTTGCCACCCGGGCCTGACCAAGATTCAATAAAACCGCTGACGCCGGCAAAGTTTTTTGTGTCTTCAATCCAAACCAACGGAATGCCCTCAGCCATCCGAATTGAAGATGGCGGGCGGTTCGAGTTGTCGCCCCCTGAACTTTTATTTGTCACCGGCGAACGCACAAACGTGGCCAGCCTCAAGGTGAAGATGGAGCGCATCCCCAATGCCGCCGCGTACCAAATTATCCAGGCTGAAGTTGACCCAAAAATGGCAGGGTTCAACTTTCAGAAAAACGAAGTGCTGCAGGTTTTTGATTCCATTATCTCGGGCAGCTTACAGATCAAACAACACGCCCGATTACGTGTCACCGAAGTCAACTCGCAAACCGGCATTGCCCAAGTAGAAATTATCCAGGGCGGACGGTACGTTTTGATGCCTCCGCGCCACATCAACCTCCACGCGGCCAACGGCGTTCCGCTTCGCATGGAAATCCAGCCCCGACGGATCCCCAAATACACCGAACTGTCTGAAGCCATGCTCGCCCGCGATCGAAAATTTTGGGACGAATATTCCAAGCGCCTCATCGGCGATGCCATCAATGAAACCATGACTGTTGAGGCCATTTGCCAGTGGGTTGAAAAAACCCATCTCCGACGCAACCTCGACGGATTTAACGGAGACCCCCGATTTCTGCGCGATCAATTGGCTCAAAAAGGGTTTTCAAAGCTGCGCGGCTCCATCGGCAACATTTACGCGTGGCGAATGCGGCTTTCACCCGTTGGCAGCAAATTACGCGCTCGCTATGCCCGCGAGGCCGAATACGCCTACCGACAAGCCTTCGCCTTCGGCCCCATCAGCCCTGAAGCGGTGATTCGCTACACTGCCCTCCTCGGCGAACTCGGGCGGCATCGCGACGCGGTGCACGTCACTCTCGCCTTCCAAAAACTCGACCCTCATTTTCCGCAGACCAGCCAAATGATCGAGCAAGCACTCGAACGAGAGATCGCCCTCCACGCAGCCGCTCATGAAATGGAGAAGGCTTTGGAATCCGCTGAATTCCTGCAGCAGTTAGTGCCCAATCCGCGTTACAAACAACTCGTGGAATCGCTGAAAGACGCCATCAAGGCGAAACAAATATACCTCGACCGATTTAATCGCGATCCTGGAAATGTGGATCATTTTAACATGGCCGTGGATGTCACCGTCCAATCACGCAAACTGCAATTGCTACCGGCCTTAATCGATCGGTTCAAATCTAACATGATCCGTAACGAACCCAACCTCGCCGCCTTGGCGCGAGCCTACAACTTCACCGAAGATTATTCGAACAAGGAAAAAATCTACCAGGAGATGGCCACCCTAATTCCAAATGACCCCGTGCCCTGGTATGACCTCGCCAATGTACAAATGCGGCTGAACAAAACCAATGCCGCCGCAAATTCACTCCTCAAATCTCTCACACTATATTCAGCCTCCGGCACCACTAATCAATATGATATTCCCTCATTCACCCGAACCAATGCTGTTTTGGCTCCGCTGCGTGAGCGACCGGTAATTCAGAAATTGCTGGAACCGAAAGAAGACTAGCCCGCGAGCGGGGCATGCGGTGCCTGCATATCGTAGTTCAACACCGAAAGGCAATAAAGCGCCGCTGTCTCACTGCGTAAAATTGCGCGGCCCAACGTAATCGGATGCGCCCCACCGGAAAGAATCTCGTTACTCTCCTCCGGCGTGAAATCGCCTTCCGGCCCAATCCACACACCGATGGATTCTGGCATTGCGCCCCGCTCGGTTAAGTGTTCGAAAATGTATTCGCGCGGATGCCGGGTGCGACCCTGCAAACTCGCGATCAAAGGAAGATCAAATGATTCGCCGCGTGCCAGAAATTCACGTGGTGTCACTGGCGGCTCAATCACCGGCAACCACGGGCTACCGCATTGCTTGATGGAATCAATCGCAATCGCGCGCCATTTGTCCACCTTCGCCACGCCATCCTCCACTTGCGCGACTGAGCGTCCCGCCGCGAGCGTCACCACCCGATGCACACACAGCTCAGTCGCCTTTTGGATAATAAAATCCATCGATTTCCCTTTCGTCATCGCCTGCAACAACGTGATGCGATACGGCAAAGGTTCGATGCGGTTTTGCTGCTGCACCACCAACCGCGTCGAGCGTTTATCAACCACCGCCGCAGTGCACATAAACTCATTCCCCGCGCCATCGAGCACGGCCACGCGTTCGCCTTCGCGCACGCGCAGTACAGTCGCGGCGTGGTGGCTTTCGCGTTCATCGAGCGTGAGCTCGCCTTCGGTCACGCGTTCGGGAGGGAGATAAAAACGGTGCATTAGTTGAAAAGATTGCGGGCTTTTTCGAAGAAACTTTTACTCTGCGGATTCACGTCATCCCCGCATGAGTTGGCAAAATCCTGCAGCTTGGCTTTTTGTTCTTTATTGAGACGCGCGGGCACCTCCACAGTCACCCGCACGTTGAGGTCCCCGGTGCCGTAACCCTGCAGATTTTTCACACCGCGTCCTTTGAGGCGAAACGTCGTTCCCGTTTGCGTGCCCGCCGGAACTTTAATGCTCGCACTGCCCGCCAGCGTGGGCACTTTCAATTCGCCGCCCAGAGCAGCCGTCACAAAACTAATCGGTACTTCGCAAATTAAATCATCCGCGTCGCGATCAAATATCTCGTGTGGTCGCACGTGCAAAACCACATATAAATCACCATTCGATCCGCCGCGCAACCCCGCTTCACCATTGCTGGAACTGCGCAAACGCGTTCCCGTATCCACTCCCTCGGGGACTTTTAATGTAATCGCACTCTTCTTCTCCTTGCGTCCGCCGCCCCGGCAATCGCCACAGGGTTTTTCCAAAACCGTACCCAACCCATCGCAATGCGGGCAGGTTTGTTGCATCCGAAAAAACCCGCGTTGCGTAACCACCTGACCTTGTCCATTGCAAGTGCCGCATTGTTTGCGCCCACTCCCTGAAGCCGCACCGGATCCGTCACATTTTTTGCAGCGATCCAGTTTAGTGATTGTGATTTTCTTTTCGCAGCCAAGCACGGCATCCTCAAAATCAATTTCCATATCGTAGCGCAAATCCGCGCCCCGTTGCGCTCCGCTGGGATCACGGCGTTGTCCACCGCCTCCAAAGAGTTGGTCAAAAATCCCACCACCCCCTCCCTCGCCAAATACCTGATTAAACAGATCCGATGCATCCACGCTCCCATGAAACCCGCCACCACCACCGCCGCCGGCTTCAAACGCAGCATGGCCCATTTGATCGTAAGCAGCTTTTTTTTGGTCGTCGCTCAGCACTTCGTATGCCTCGCCAACTTCCTTAAATTTACCCTCAGCACTCTGGTCATCGGGATTTTTGTCCGGATGAAATTTTACGGCCTGCTTGCGATACGCTTTTTTAATTTCAACCGCATCCGCATCTTTGCCCACACCGAGCACTTCGTAATAATCACGCTTAGCCATTAGTTTTCTGTGGTCTCAGCTTCCACAACCGGCGCGGCGGCCACGATCACTCGGGCCGGACGCACAAGCCGATCGTTGAGTTTATAACCGCGCTGCACTTGCTGCAGCACCGTGCCTTCCGCCGCCTCGGTGGTATGCTCTTGAGAAATGGCTTCGTGCAAATTGGGGTCGAAGGACTCGCCCACCGCCTCCACCGTATTCACGCCGGAATCCTTTAGCACACCGAGGAGTTGATCATAAATCATTTGCACGCCATCACGAATGGCCGGATCCGCCTTTTCGGCCGCGGCAAGCGCCATTTCAAAATTATCCAGCACCGGCAGCAGTTTTTCCAACAAACTTTGATTTGCGAATTGGCGCGCCTCATCTTTCTCACGTTGAGAGCGTTTGCGGAAATTTTCAATATCCGCCGCCTGGCGCACGTGGCGGTCATTGAGTTCATCAATGATGACCTGCGCTTCCTTCAGTGTTTTGGGCCCGACGGATTCGTTTTCCTCATCAGCCTCTTGCTCGGCTTTTTCGGCGAGGCGCTTTTCCAGCGCGGTCAATTCCGGTTGTTCAACGGATTGCTTGTCTTTGTCTTTTCCCATGTTCCAGAATTTCATTCGGCTTTCTTGGCCACTTTTAAATCAATGTGTAAATCGCGCAATTGACGCGCCTCCACGGCCGCGGGACTATCGGTCATCAGACACGAACCCTTTGCGGTTTTCGGAAATGCGATTACATCGCGAATGCTATCCGCGCCGCAAAGCAACGCGATGAGCCGGTCGAAACCCAACGCAATCCCACCGTGCGGTGGACAGCCGTACTTGAACGCTTCTAGCATATATCCAAAACGCGCCTGAGTAACTTCCGGCGAAAGTTGCAGCAAATCTTCAAAAATAGTTTTCTGCAATTCCGGCTGATGAATCCGGATCGACCCGCCGCCCAACTCGACGCCATTGACCACTACATCATAATGCTGACCGCGAACGCTCTTGGGGTCACTCTTCAAGTTTTCCGCATCCTCCTCCACTGGCGAGGTGAAGGGATGATGGCTCGAATACCATCGATCCATTTCGCGATCGAAAGCCAGCAACGGAAACTCAATCACCCACAGGAAATTAAATTGATCCGTTGGGATTTCCAGCTTGCCAAGTTCCACCAGCTTGTCCGCGGCATACTGCCGAATGCGCCCAAGAATTTCACAAGCGTTGATCCACTCATCGGCAGCAAATAAAATGAGGTCACCTTCCTCAATCTCCAGTTTTTCAGTTAATGCCGTTTTCTCAGCATCGCTGAAAAATTTCACAATCGGCGATTTCCATTCACCGTTTTCCACTTTGATAAATGCGAGCCCCTTCGCGCCGAGGCCCTTGGCAATGTCAGTCATCGTTTCCAATTGGCCCTGGGTGACGCAGGCAAAGCCCTTGGCGTTGATTGCTTTCACCACCCCGCCCCGTTCCACCGCACCGCTAAACACCTTGAACCCGCTCGCGGCAAATTCTTCGGTGAAATCCGTAATCTCAATCGCATAACGCGTGTCTGGCTTGTCGCTGCCATAGCGATCCATCACTTCGCGATACGGAATGCGCGGGAATGGCGTAGGCACGTCGTAATCGAGCGCGGTCTTCCAGATTTTTTTCAACAAGCCCTCGATGAGCGCATAAATATCCTCGCGATCGATGAAGGACATTTCGATGTCGATTTGTGTAAATTCCGGTTGGCGATCCGCACGCAAATCCTCATCACGATAACAGCGCGCGAGTTGGAAATATTTGTCCACGCCAGCGCACATCAGCACTTGCTTAAATTGCTGGGGCGACTGCGGTAGCGCATAAAATTCACCCGCCGAAATGCGGCTCGGCACGAGAAACTCGCGCGCGCCCTCGGGTGTGGATTTGAATAACGTCGGCGTCTCCACTTCCAAAAACCCCTGTTCATCCATGAATACGCGCGTGGCCGTGGCCACTTTGCTGCGCAACCGAAGATTGGCCGACATTTCGGGACGACGCAAATCCAGGTAACGATATTGCAGACGCAACTCTTCGTTCACTTTCGCCGCCGCTCCGGGGTCATCAATTTGAAAAGGCAAAACCGCCGCTGCGTTATGAACCTCCATCGCCGAGGCCACCATCTCGATTTGGCCGGTGGGGATTTTGTTATTCTCCGTGTCGTCCGGCCGTTGACGCACTTTTCCTGACACGCTGATAACGCTTTCGCTGTGCAGCTTGCCGGCCGATTCCACTAAGGCTGAATTGCATTCCTGCGGGTCGAAGACCAGTTGCGTGCGTCCTTCGCGATCGCGGATATCAATAAAAATCACTCCGCCCAAGTCGCGGCGCGAGTGTACCCAACCCGAAAGTGTGGCCTCTTGACCGGCGTTTTCCAGTCGTAATTCGTTGCAATGATGCGTTCGTTTCATGAATCCCCCCAACGCCCTTGGGCGAAATGGAGGCGGATACTGCCCGAAAATCCCAGAAAATCAAACAAATTTCACAGAAGTAAATTTATAGACCCATTGGACCCCCACTTACTCATCACTTCGATTCATTCCAAAGAATCCGCAGGTTATGTGTCTGACGACAGGCGACGATGATTTCGGGTTTGCCGTCACCATTTAAGTCGCCGGCTTTGATGTCTTCCACGGCGGTTTCTTTGCCGCTTAGTTGATAAGTTTTCCATTTCGAATAACCAGCATTTTGGGGGACGTACAATTTCAAACCCGGCACGCCGCGGGTAGTCATTCCACGCCAACCGGCCACCACTTGGTCGCCGCCCGTGCCCAGAAAATCCGCTGTGGCCAATGCGTGACCGTCCTTTAACGATTCATCCAGAACCCAGCGTTGCCACGATAAACTGGTGGTGGAAAGATACACCACCACCGTACTGCCGTGTTTCGGCTCAATAGTTGTGATGAATCGCTTGCCTGTGACCGTGCGACCGTCCCGGACTTCCCCGGCATAATTTGAAGTGAAACGCATATATTTCCATTTATCATTGCGATCGCGACCGAACCAATAGACCCCCTCCAAACCGGCCTGCAAAAATTCCTCACGGCCATCGCGATTCCAATCGATCGGATGAAAATTGTGACTGTCGTGCATGAAATTGGAAACCAACGTGCGCTTCCATTCGTCGGCAGGATTTTTGGGCATACGATAGGCGTATACTTTGATGCCATCACCTTTGCCACCTTTATTGCCACGACCGTGGAGCGGCTTCACAATCAAATCAAACTTCCCCTTCCCGGCTTTCATCCAGTGCATTCGATGGGTGGTAGGCTCGTGAGGCAACCGGATGGGCGCCCAGTTCCCTAGCCGATTAGCGGTGGGGTTGAGATAAAAAATCGAGCCGGAATTTTTCTCATCGCTGGTTTCGCCAATATTCCATTGGGCGCCTACAGCCAGCTCGGCTTTACCGTCGCCATCAAGGTCGCGGGCAGTAACACACACGTGATCGCGCTGGGTGAGGTGGCCGCTCACTTGATGTTTTTTCCACGTCGGGTTTTCATACCAAACGATCTTATCCTTGTCGCACAGGATGATGTCGGTTTTTTTGTCGCCATTCATGTCGGCCAATTGCAAGCCGTAACCAATGCCAATCTTACCGTCGATTTCTTGTGTGCGGAATTTGGGTTCCGCCGCCGACCCCATCGAAACCAACACAAGCAGAATACAGGTGGATGTTTTCATAAATTAATGCACCGGCCGCAGCCCGTGTCTTTTGCGGACGACATTATAGCCATAGCGATCAAGTGTTCCATCCTGATATCGAAACTTTGCATTATCCAATTCCCAGCGGGCGTGCTTCTCGCTCCAGCTCAACTCGGATTTCGCATCCAACTCATCCCGAAACGCATACTCCACCGCTTGGCATCCACCGAACAGGCACAATGTCGCCCCAAAAAGAATAATGTGTTTCACGCGCAAAGTGTCCTGTCGCAATGGAATTTTCACAATAAAAAAAACCGCCCGGCGAACCGGACGGTTGTTAACCTTGTTTCCGTATACTCACGCCAGCGCAGCTTGGGCGGCGGCAAGTTTTGCAGTTGGAACCCGGAAAGGCGAGCAACTCACGTAATTCAGGCCGAGGGTGGCGCAGAATTTTACGCTGCTGGGCTCGCCGCCGTGTTCGCCGCAGATGCCGAGCTTGATTTTCGGGCGGGTGCTGCGGCCTTTTTTAACGGCGATTTCCATGAGCTGCCCGACGCCGGTTTGATCCACCACAGCGAAGGGGTTGTTGCCGATGATGTCCTGTTCCTGATAATTCGGCAGGAATGAACCAGAATCATCACGGCTCATGCCCATCGTGGTTTGGGTGAGGTCATTGGTGCCGAAGCTGAAGAACTCGGCGACCTCGGCGATCTCATCAGCAGTCAGTGCGCCGCGCGGCACTTCGATCATCGTGCCAACGAGGTAGTTGAGTTTCACCTTCTTTTTGGCACTCACTTCTTTGGCCACGCGATGGATGATATCAGCTTGCAACTCCAGCTCTTTGCGGAAGCCAACCAGCGGCACCATCACCTCGGGCACAACTTTGATGCCCTTCTTTTGCACGTTGGCCGCTGCTTCAAAGATTGCTTGCGCCTGCATCTCGGCCACTTCCGGATAAGAAATCGCCAATCGACAACCGCGATGGCCGAGCATTGGGTTGAATTCGTGGAGGTCATTCACGCGCTGTTGAATTTCGGCTGGCTTCACCTTCAATTTTTTGGCGAGATCCGCGATCTGTTTTTTGTCGTGCGGCAAAAACTCATGCAGTGGCGGATCCAATAAACGAATCGTCGCCGGCAATCCGTTGAGCGCTTTGAAGATGCCCTCGAAATCTTTGCGCTGAAACGGCAGCAACTTCTTCACCGCCTTGCGCCGGTCCGCTTCGTTGTCGGCAAGAATCATTTGGCGCACAGCATCAATGCGATCGCCCTCGAAGAACATATGCTCCGTGCGGCACAAGCCAATGCCGGTAGCACCAAAGGCCACGGCGTTTTTCACCTGTCCCGGGGTGTCCGCGTTGGTGCGCACCGCCATCTTAGCCGCTTTATCGCACCAGCCCATCAATTGAGTATAATTTTTATACGTCCGCCCGCGCTTGGCTTTGGCGTTGTTTTCGAGCAAGCCTTGAATGACTTCGCTGGGCGCAGTCTTCACTTCGCCCGCGTAAATCTCGCCCGACGTGCCGTCGATGGATATGTAATCGCCTTCCTTGAATTTCAGCTTACCCACGGTGAGCGTGCGCTTGCCGTAATCCACGATCAACTCCGCCGCGCCGCAAACGCAAACTTTGCCCATTTGGCGGGCAACCAATGCCGCGTGACTACTCACCCCACCGCGCGCGGTGAGAATGCCGTTGGCGGCGATCATGCCACGCAGATCTTCCGGCGAAGTTTCCACGCGCACGAGCATCACCGCCTGTCCCTTTGCCGCGGCGGCCTCGGCGCGGTCGGCGTTGAAATAGATCCGTCCCGTCGCTGCGCCCGGGCCAGCGGGCAAGCCTTTGGCGATGACTTTGGTTGTCTTCAACGTGGCCGCATCAAAAATCGGCGCGAGCACTTGATCCAACTGCTCAGCCGGCACACGGTTCACGGCAGTTTTCCAGTTGATGAGTTTTTCTTTCACCATCTCACACGCGATGCGCACGGCCGCGAGGCCGGTGCGCTTGCCGTTGCGGGTTTGGAGCATGAACACTTTGCGCTCTTCGATGGTGAACTCGAAATCCTGCATATCGCGAAAATGTTTTTCCAATCGCACGCGAATGGCTTCCAATTCCTTGTGCGCGCTCGGCATCACTTTTTTGAGCTTCGCCACAGGATCGGGCGTGCGCACGCCGGCCACCACGTCTTCGCCCTGCGCGTTCATCAGGAATTCGCCGTAGAAAACTTTTTCCCCGCTGGCGGGATCGCGCGTGAAGGCCACGCCACTGCCGGAAGTCGCGCCGGTGTTGCCGAAGACCATTGCCTGCACATTCACCGCCGTGCCCCAAGCGGCGGGGATGCTGTATTTGCGGCGGTAAACATTGGCACGATCGTTCATCCACGAATTAAACACCGCCCCGATCGAGCCATCGAGTTGCTCCCACGGATCATTCGGGAACGCTTTGCCGGTGCGTTGCTTCACCAGTTTTTTGAAAGACGCCACCAATTCCTGCAAATGTTCCGCGGTCAGCTCCGTGTCTTCCGCGTGTGCGTTGCCGAGGTGTTTCTTTTTGATTTTCTCGATGACCAGTTCGAAGGGCTCTTCGTCTTCGCTCGGCAGTTTCTGCACGCCCATCACCACGTCGCCATACATTTGGATGAAGCGACGATAACTGTCCCACGCGAATCGCGGGTTGTTGCTAAACTTGGCGAGCGCTTCCACTGTGTCATCGTTGAGGCCGAGGTTGAGGATGGTGTCCATCATGCCGGGCATCGACTCGCGCGCGCCGGAACGGACCGAAAGCAACAGCGGATTTTTCTTGTCGCCCAGTTTTTTGCCCATCTCTTTTTCCATGCGACGCACGCCATCTTTGATTTGGGCCTGCATCTCACCCGGATAAGATTTTTTGTGCGCGTAATAGTAAGAGCACACCTCCGTGGTGAGGGTGAATCCGGGAGGCACCGGCAGGCCGATGCGCTTCATCTCAGCGAGATTCGCGCCCTTGCCGCCGAGTAGCGCCTTCATGGTTCCGTTGCCGTCGGTTTTGCTTTTACCAAAGTGGTAAACGTACTTGTTTGCTTTAGCCATAAAATCGTTGTGTGAAATCCAGTTAGAAAACCGGAGCGCGGAAGGTAGGGGCGGGCGCGGGCCGTGTCAACGCAATTGGCGAAAAACCAGTAGAAAACAGGCATTAAGCCTTCATCGATTCCAATTTGATGCTAATTTGCTGCAGGCAATCTCAATGGAAGATTTTGCGCGAGATAGTGAATATAAAAAACAAACTTGCCTCTTGAGCTAATAAGCCCAAACTGGACTCCTTTTGAAAAAGCACATTCAAATAACATTTGTTCTGTTTTTGTTGCAGACACTTGCTGTGAGTGCCACTCAAATTACAGAATCAACAGTAACAACAACGATCAACAAAATTGATGGTTCCATTGAATTCCACGAAGTTGGCTTTAGCTCAGAATCTGGGCCGTACGAAATACACAAACAAATCGGACTTGATGAGCATACTCTCGAATGCGGTTTCTCCGAAAAATTGGGTGTTTTTTTCAAGGACTCACCAACTGAACTTCTTTTCTCAGATGAAAATGTAGAAGACGAGCTTTCAGGCTTTGATGAGATCAACCCATTTGTAGCCAACATAAACGCTGACAACGGATTTGAATTTTATGACGATTTATTTAGGAACGGGGAAGATGTCATTCTTGAATGGCTTTCAATCAACAAAACACCATCCATGGTCATCAATTTCAAGCCAACACCTGACAACATTGCCCAACCTAAAACAGAGCAATTGGAATTATCACTATCAAATGAACAAGGTGTTTTGGATTATAAAATAAATGTTGTCACTGGCCCGGGTGCCGATGAAGGCGACTTTCCTGAACCAATAAAACCAACTATGGTTTTATTGGTTTACAAGGAAGTCTTTAGACTATCACTTGCTTCAATCGTACACGAAAATGGACTAGCAGTTTTTGACGATGGAATCTTCACGTTAGAGAATGATTTTGGAATGCGCAAATTACGTATTGGAAACTCTAAACAACTTGGTGCTGATCCTTTACGAGAGGGTTGGAATTACAAAATGAAAGACAACCAAAACGGCCGCGATGCAACCAATATGGTCACTATTGGGCCACGCATACAACAGTCTGAGCCGGATGATGAATGCAACTCATTTGTCATTTCCATTTGGCACGAATTATACTTCACACATCTCGGTTGGATTTCCGGAAAGGACAACAATTAAATGAAACATTCGATTCGTCTCATATGCGCTCTGTTTGTTTTGGCTTCGACAAATGCCTGCATTCACAACCACTATTACATCGATTCTAAATCAGCTTACGCCCAAATATATGAAAATCAAATTTCCAAATGTGACAAGTCTGTCGATGCAGTTGCCAGATTCTTTACGACTAACGAAAGCACTATCCTAAATTTTGACTTGGGAGAATTTAACCGTGAAACAGCAACCTTGGAAGAGTGTTTTTCTAAATTGAATAAAACCTCAAGGCAAACACTTGCCACTCACATTGTCAAAAACACGTTCAGCGCCATCAACACACCGCCAATGGTTTTACGTCACATCAGAATCAGGTTAATTGATGCGGAAATAACGGCTTTGAAAGCTGAAGGCAGATTCGTCGACCACAATTAATCTAAACCTTCATCGAATCAATCGTTATCCCGTGCCCCTCGCACCATTTCCCGTAAGCCAGAGGCGAAATCTCGGAAGGTTTGATTTCGCTGCGGCCGCCCCAGAAGACGTTGGTGTAGCCTACTTCGATGCCGGCCTCGGCGAGGTGTTGGTCGATCCCGGCTTTGTGGGCGAGCACTTTTTCTTTGTCCGTGCCGTGGGCGACGCCCATAATATTTACGTTCTTAAACTCCGGCCCGCCTTCGCGCCAATAACCGTGGGTCATAATATAATGCCGCCCCACTTCGCGACCGGCCTCAATCTCTTTGCCCGGCGGCACGGCCCAGTGAAAGAGCGCGTTGTAGCGCGTGACTTGTTCGCCGGTGGAAAGTTTTTTGACGTGCTCCAAAAATGTTGAGAAACGGCCAACCACACGGCGTTCATTTAAGTCTTCCGCGACTTTGAAAAATTCCTCCAACGACACACCCGCTTCCGCGGCACGCGCAACCCACAAATCCTCCACCAATTCTTCCGACGCAAACTCACGTTTCACAGCCTCCATAATGCGCCACTCGTGGTCGGTCAAATCCACCACCGCCACATCGTTCACCCTACCCGGCTCCTCCGAACGCGCGCCCGGCTCCATATCCTTGCGCCGCACGTGACCCACTCCGAGGGCGAAAATTTTCTTGGCCGGCATAATGCGAAACGACTTCGCGCCCACCTTCGCCTTGAGCACTTCGCAATGTTTTCGCAATGAAAACCCCTGCGGCACTTTCAGCGTCGTCCAAAGTTTGTAATTGGATCCCGCCGTAGTCGCGTCCGTGGAGCGCGTCACCACATGGCCGGAAAACGGATCCTTCTGAAACATATAATCAAACGCCGCATCGAGGTCGCCCTGCTCCACCTCCCATGCCACCAGCGCGCCTTTGGCCAGATTCGTGGCCAGTAAGGTCTGCCGAATACGCCGGATGACTCCCGCCTCCAGCATCGCCCGCACGCGCTCCAGCACCACCGACTGGGCCAAACCCGTCCGCTCCGCCACCACGCCAAATGGATCGCGCTGAAATCCCTGCAACTGATCCTCGCTCACCGCAAGAATCTTCGCATTCACTTCATCAGCAATTTCAACAGGAACAACAACAGAACTCATCCGCGGATTCTTGGCAGCAAACACGGACGCTGGCCAACAGATTTTTTCAAGCGCCACATTTTATCAATTACCGCACGCGACTAAATGTAGCCCGGGCCGGTGGTCCGGGTTACAAAAACTCCGCAGCCGCGGCATCGGCGAATCGCAATCCTTTCGGCGTAAGTCGAAAGCGTTCTTCCTCCAGCACACCGTTCCCCTGCTTCACCAAAGTTTGCATCGGTTCGGCCCATTCGTTGCGCAGATCGTAGCCGGTGGTTTTTTGAAATTCGGCGAATGACCAGCCGGCGTTCATTCGCAGGCCGAAGGCGGCGGTTTCGCCGGCACGTTGGAGGGGGGCCAATTGCTCAGTGTGATCGATGGCGCGTTCGTTGCGTTCGAGAATCTCGCAGTAGCGTTGGGTGTTGGCGATGTTGGTGGTGCGGATGCCGCCGACGTATCCGGTGGCGCTCGGGCCAAGGCCGTGATAATCGCCACCGCGCCAGTAGTTGATATTATGCCGACAAGCTTCGCTTGGGGTTTCGAATTCATTTGCGCCGGAATGCTTTGCGAAATTGGCGACTTCGTATTGATGAAAACCGCGTTCGCCCGCGAAGTCCACGAGCGCCTCAAACATATCGCACGCCAAATCTTCGTGCACCTCAAACTCGCCCGCTTGCAGTTGCTCGTACAGCGGCGTGTCCTGTTCGTAAATGACCTCGTAGCAGGAAAGATGTTCCGGCTCCAAGTCGGCGGTTTCGCGCAGGGATGCCTTCCAAACCTCCATTGTCTGCGACGGGATGGCGAACATCAGATCCAGATTGATGCGCTCAAAACCCGCCGCGCGCAGAGCATCATAGGACTTAAAAACCATCTCGCGCGAATGCACGCGGCCAAGGCGCTCAAGTAAGCCGGCATCAAGCGATTGCACGCCCATCGAGATGCGGTTCACGCCCGCGGCGCGCAGCAGCTTGGCTTTCTCCAGCGAGAGCGTGGCGGGATTGCATTCTACCGTCCACTCCTCCGCACCCGTAAGGCCAAGGCGATCCATCGCGGTGAGCACGGTTTCCCATTGGCGCAAATTCAAAATAGAGGGCGTGCCGCCACCGAAGAAAATTGTGCGCGGCGGCAAATCGTCCGCCACCAATTCCAGCTCCCGCACCAGCGCGGCCACGTAGCGATTCACCGTTGCTCCATCCGGCGCGTGCGAGAAGAACGCGCAATAGCTGCACTTGCTCGCGCAAAACGGGACGTGGCAATAAAGCGATTCAACAGGCACGCGAGATATTAACGCGCCAGCAACGTCCAGTCAATTGACACACGTCCGCCGCACCCGTACCGTGCGGCGTGTTTGAACTGCATCAGCCTTACCCGCCAGCGGGAGACCAACCGGAGGCGATTGCGCAGTTGTCGGCCGGGCTGAAGGAGGGCTTGGCACATCAGGTTTTGCTGGGAGTGACGGGGAGCGGCAAGACGTTTACGATGGCGAATGTCATCGATCAAACCAACCGTCCCACGTTGGTAATTTCCCACAACAAAACACTGGCGGCGCAATTGTACGCGGAGTTCAAAACTTTTTTCCCGAAGAACGCCGTGGAATATTTCGTGAGCTATTTCGATTATTTCCAGCCCGAGGCGTACATTCCGCGCACTGATACGTTCATCGAAAAAGATTCATCGGTGAACGAGGAAATCGAGCGGATGCGGCTCTCGACGATGGGCTCGCTGATGAGTCGGCGCGATGTGGTGGTGGTGGCCAGCGTGTCGTGCATCTACGGCATCAGCAGCCGCGAGGATTACGAGGCGCTGATGGTGCCTCTGGCGGGCGGACAAAATATCACGCGCGAACAATTGCTATCGCGTTTGGTGGATATTCAATACGCGCGAAACGATGTGGCCTTCGAGCGCGGGCAATTCCGCGTGCGCGGCGATACGGTGGACATCCGCACCTCCAACACGGAGGACGCCATTCGCGTGGAATTTTTCGGCGACGAAATTGAACGCATCCAGCGCTTTGATCCGCTCACGGGGAATACGATTGAGACGCTGCCGGCCACCACGATTTTTCCTGGCAAACAATTCGTCACTCAGGGCGACAAAATGAAGGCAGCGATGAAAACCATCCGCGTGGAACTGCGCGAACGGATTCAGCAACTGGAAAAAGAAAACAAATTACTCGAGGCCCAACGCATCAAAATGCGCACGGAATACGATTTAGAAATGATGGAGGAGTTGGGTTACTGCAGCGGCATCGAAAATTATAGCCGCCACATCAGCGCGCGCCCGCCGGGCTCGAAGCCGAACACGTTGATGGATTTTTTCCCAAAAAACTTCCTGTTGGTCGTCGACGAAAGCCACGCAACACTGCCGCAGATCCGCGGGATGTACGCCGGCGATCGCTCCCGCAAAACGGTGCTGGTGGAGCACGGTTTTCGCCTGCCCAGCGCGTTGGACAATCGCCCGCTCAATTTCGAGGAGTTCCAAACCCACCAACACCAAACCGTGTACGTCAGCGCCACCCCTGCCCCGCTGGAAATGGATTGGGCCAAACCAAACGTGGCCGAACAAATCGTTCGCCCGACCGGCCTCGTCGATCCGGAAATCACCGTGCGCCCGCTCAAAGGCCAAATCGATGATCTCATCGAGGAATGCCGCCAATGCGCCGATGCCGGCGAGCGCGTGCTCGTCACCACCCTCACCAAGCGCACGGCCGAGGAGTTGACTGATTACCTCCGCGATATCGGCGTGAGTGTGCGTTATCTGCACAGCGACATTGATGCGCTTGAGCGTGTTGAGATTCTGCGCGCGCTGCGCAAAGGCGATTTCGATGTACTTGTTGGCATCAACCTCCTGCGCGAAGGCCTGGATTTGCCCGAAGTCGCCCTCGTCGCCATTCTCGATGCTGACAAAGAAGGGTTCCTCCGCAGCGCAACCGCGCTCATCCAAACCGCCGGTCGCGCCGCACGCCACTTACAGGGCCGCGTGCTTTTGTACGCTGATGAAATGACCAAGAGCATTCAAAACTTTATGGCCACTTCCGGCTATCGCCGCGAAAAACAAATCGAGCACAACAAGCAAAACAACATCACCCCGCGCAGCGTCACCCGCGCCGTGGAGGAAAGCCTCGGCAACCGCCAAGATGCCACCGACAAAGCCACGATGCTATTGCGCGAAAGCAGCGAAAATTTTGACATCACCGAAATGATTCGCCAACTGGAAAAAGAAATGCTCGAAGCCGCCGAGAAATTAGAATTCGAAAAAGCTGCCTTGCTGCGCGATCAAGTAAATCAATTGAAAAGAGAGATTGGTGAATGATTGTTGATGGCTGAGCCACAACTCCCTCAACATTCATCCGCCAAAGGCCGCTAGTTCCAGGACAAATCATCCGGCGCATCGGACATCAGCCGGTTCACGCCGCCCATTTCGCGCATGATGGTGCGCCAGAGTTTTTCAGGAGATTGCTCGAACACGTGTTCGATGGTGGCCGTGTGCGTCACCCACGCTTTGCGTTCCATTTCATCCTCCAATTGGCCGGGCCCCCAACCGGAGTAACCCGTGAAGACTCGCACTTTTTGCGTGCTGGAAAATGAATCACCCAGTTCCACCAAATCCTCCAGCGAATGATCAAGGTTGAGATTGGGAAACACATTGGCATCGGGCAAATAATCATCACTGTGCAAATAGCTCAACGCCGCCGGCTGCACGGGCCCGCCCACCCACAAATCCTGTTCGCCAATGCGCTCGGGCAAGTCATCCGTGACCGCCTCGCCCACCGTGCGTTCGGCACCGCGATTGAGCACCAGCCCAAATGCGCCATCGCTGCTGTGTTGGCAAATGAGCACCACCGTGCGATTAAAAAAAGATCCACTCAAACCACCGCCATCGAGCAGTAGCTTACCCTGCAATGATTGAAACTCTTCGTGCACGCTGGAGAAAGTTTGCAACAAGCTTGCGAAATTCGCAATCCCGTTCATAATTCGCCGATGAAAACTGCCCTGATTATTGCCGCCGCTCTATTTTACGCCGTTGGCTGCTCCACCACCGACACCGGCCATCGGGAGTATTTACCCGGCAAGGGGTGGGTGGATGTGAAATAAATGATTAGGCCCAATGACCAATTCCCCTGACCAATTCCCCAAAGGGAAAGCATTAGGCTATTGGGATTTCACCAATTCCCTCGCCGCTTCCATCACCCCTTCGGCGCTCAACCCATTCTTTTCATAAAGCTGATCCGCCTTATATGCGGATTGGCCGAACTCGCCGTCGATGCCGAGCGTTTTGACGCGATGCGCGATGCCGGCCCGGCTTAATGCGTGGCTGAGTTGCGCACCCATTCCGCCGATGGATTGATGATCGTCGATGGTCACCAGATTCCCGCCTGCCGCGTTCACAGCGGCGCCGATGGTTTCGACGTCCACTTGATTGATAAACGGATTGTTGATGACCGTCGCCTTCACGCCTTCGGCGGCAAGTTGCTTGCCCGCTTCGATAACGCGATTGAGCAGCACGCCGCTGCCGACTAAAACCACGTCGCCGCCTTCCTGTAACACCTGCGCTTTGCCCCATTCATAAACAGGATTCTCCACCCAACGGAGCGGATAATTTTCGCGGCCCACAAAGAAAATATAACTCTCGCCATCCCTGCCCGCCGCGCGGTCGGTCTCGAAGCGTTTGATGGCTTGATACATAAAAGCCTCCGCTTCATCGGAACACGAAGGCGCAATCACCGTTGTGTGCGGGATGGCGCTCATCGCCGCAAGATACGTCGTCGCCTGATGGCTCGCGCCATCGGCCGCATCCTGAAATCCCACGTGGCTAAACATCGCAATCACCGGCCCCTGGCTCAGCGCAGCCATCGTGAGGGGGAGATTCCCTTTGGTGACACCGAATTGGCCGAAGGTATCCACGATGGGAATGAAACCGACTTTGCTCATGCCCGCGCCGGTGCTGATCATATTGGCCTCGGCAATGCCCACCTCGATGAAGCGGCCCGGGAAAGATTTTTGGTACGCGCTAATGCCCGTGGACCCCTGCACGTCAGAGGAAATTGAAAACACCGGCGCACCTTCCTGGGCCGCGCGAATGGCACCCGCCGCGAGCCCGGCCTGCACTTTGCTTTTCTTCACCGCGGGCGAATCGCTGGCGGGCGCGGCGGCTTTGGCTTCTTCGGCGGCTTGCCAATCGGCGCGAAGTTCGTTGGCCCATTCTGAAAATTCCGTGGGCACTTCCGCTTCGCCAAAAATTTCGGACATCCAATCGACGATATGCTCACCATTCTTGAGCGGGAAACCGTGCCCGCCGGCGGCATTTTCCTCGGTGCTGGCGATGCCTTTGCCCTTGATGGTTTTCACCCAAAGACAAACCGGCTGGGCTGGATTAGCATTGGCCTCGGCGATTCCGGACTCAAGCGCGCTGTAAACCGCCTGCAAGTCGTGCCCATCGGCAACCTCAATGACCTTCCAGCCGAGATGCGCCAGCGCGGCGAAACTCGGTTGCATCGAAAAACTATCATCCGTGATGCGACCGGAAAGCTTCGTGTCGTTATCGGAAAGAATGAGCACGAACGGATTCACGCGCCCTTTCGCCGCGAGGCCGGGAATGGCGGCGACGGATTCCTTGGCCTCGCCTTCCATCATCGCGCCATCGGAAATCGTGCATATAGTCACGCGCTCGTTGCCCGCCATTTTGTCGCCAATGGCCAGGCCTTGCGCTTGCGGCAAGCCGGAGCCGAGCGGGCCGTTGCTAATTAAAATTCCTTCGGGATTGATATGGCTTTCGCCGTGCCCCGTGAGTTTGCTTTCGATCCCACGAAAGCCACGCAGCGTTTCGTAGCTCATTCCGTCAAACGCATAATTCGCGCGCAACGCGTACACGCCATTTTCCGTGTGACCGGCGTCATTCACAAAATGAAACGCCTCGTGCCATTGCCGTCCCTTCGCGGCAAACATCAGCGCGTGCGTGGCCGCCATAATTTCCGCGAACGCCGCCGGACCACCCCAGTGACACGCCGCGCCGCCGACCACCGCGTGCACATTCATTAGCGCCACCGCCGCGCGAGTCGCTTTGGGATCGGCCACTGTCACCTCGGCACCCGCGCGATCTTGCACCGTCACGGAATACTTCGGCGGCTCCGATGGCGTGCTCGCCAAGCGGGACGGAATGGAAATTGGAGTCAACGCCGGCGCTTCGATCGGCTTCACGTTTGCGGATTCATCTGCTCCCATAAATAAAAAAAGTCTGTGTGGTTTGTGTGTAAAATGAAAACTGGTACGCACGGCAGGACTTGAACCTGCAACCTTTAGTTCCGGAAACTACTGCTCTATCCAATTGAGCTACGCACGCGAAGGGGTTGAGGCTAGCGCACGCGCGGGCATCCCGCAACTCTCTAATAGCCTGCCTCCTCGGCACCATCCTCTTCTTCCTCGTATTGGGGAGTAAAAACGGCGATGCCTCGAAAATACGCACTGGAGCCCGCGCCTTCCTGGCAAATGGATACGCTGACCGGCTCCATTCCGTTTTGGCCCGCGTATCGGTTGATGGCGGCAGACACGGACTCGACTGAGTCCCCCGTAAATCCAGCGGCTTCATTGCGCATCCGGAAAATTCAACTGAAAGTCAGCGCGAACTCAACTGAATATTATGAACAGGGTTTTTGACATTTCAATTTGGTTTGCAATATCAGAACCCGACGCCAAACTGGCGGCGATGAAAACCACTTCGCTTTCACGCCGCCAATTCCTCACCACCACCGCGCTGGCCTTTCCGTATGTCGCCACGCGGTCGTGGGCTAAATCACCAAATTCTACCGTACGACACGTGAGTTTCGGCGCCAACGGCATGGCCTTCGCCGATCTAAATGCAATTTCGGGTGTTTCTAATGTAGAAATGATTGCTTGTGCGGAAATCGATCCGGCAAGGCAGGATCGGTTTGCCAAAAAGTTTCCGAAAGCGAAACGCTACACCGACTGGCGGAAACTCCTGGACAAAGAAGCGAAAAATTTTGACACCGCTAATGTGTCTACCCCGGATCATATGCATGCACCCATTGCCATGGGTGCCATGCAACTGGGCAAACATGTGTATGTGCAGAAACCACTATCCCATGATGTGTTTGAAAGCCGCAAGCTGCGTGAGTATGCCGCGGCCAACAAGCTGGTGACTCAGATGGGGATTCAGGTCCATTCGAGTCAAGTTTACCGCGAGGCTGTGGAGCTCGTTCATCAAGGCGCCATTGGTAAAGTCACAGAAGTGCACACTTGGAGCAGCAAGAAATGGGGCGACACTAGTCCACGCCCCAGCCGGAAAGATAAAATACCTGCCGGGATGGATTGGGACGCATGGTGCGGAGTAGCTACCAAGAATGATTTTATCAATGGTTACTACCATCCTGGCAATTGGCGTAGGCGCCTTGATTACGGCACCGGAACCTTTGGTGATATGGGCTGCCACATCTATGATCCTATGTACGGTGCCGTCGGACTAACAGCGCCCATCAGCGTCCGCAGCGAAGGCCCGGCTCCGGTAGCCAATTCACACAGCTGGAATATTAACGCTAAAATTCACTATGTGTTCCCAGGCACCAAATATACTGAAGGTAAAACGATAAACGTTACCTGGTACGACGGTGATCAACGACCGGATGCTAATGTACAAAAGAGGATCGGCCGTGGGTTACCCGGGCAAGGATCCGTTCTCTTTGGCACAAAGGGACACATGATTATCCCCCATGTCGGCAAAGCCATTCTTTTACCCGAAGACAAATATAAGGATTACAAACGTCCTGAAATAGGCGCAGTCAATCACTGGGAATCGTTCATCTACGCATCACGCGGAGAAGGTAAGACCTCGGCGAATTTTGACTACTCTGGACCGATGACTGAAGCAATTCTGCTCGGAGGCATCGCTACGCGCTATCCGAAAGAAGAGCTACGCTGGGACGCTGATAAACTAACTTTCAGCAATAACAGCATTGCCACGGCTCTTGTTAAACGAGAATACCGCAAGGGATGGGAAGTGGAAGGGCTTTAACCCCGCCAATTTTCCAACACTTTAAACGCACGCCCCAAGTGCTCCGGATGCACGAGGGTTTGGAATTGGCGTATGCGTTCGGGTGTCCACTCGGGAAAACAATCCTGATTTTGCAGCGTTTTCTCGAAGATGCTAACAAGCCATTGGGCTTGAGTTGAAACAATCCGCTCATGAACACCAGCGGCCTCGGCGGCAAACCCCAGTGCGGCCAGGTTCACCGAGGCGGTGAGATCTTGTTCACCCACATTGGCCAGCAGATTGTCGGTTTGGCGCTGACCGTGATAGGCACGCAAAGTTCCGTGAGGACGCGGGGGCGCAAAAAACTCTTCCTCCTCTAAAAAATAATCAATCGCCACCGCACGGCCTTTGCGCAGGGAAGTACACACTTCATTCCAAAAAGGCGTGAGCGTGGGGACTTGAACCATGCCGGTGCCATCAGGCAACCCGCCCCCAACATTCCAACTGTCTTTGACGGCATCCATCCGGTGCCATTCGAATTGGCCCCCGCTTTCCCCTACACCGCATTCAAACCAACTTTTTGTTTCAGAATCCCACTCAAGTTTTTGCGCCGGAAATGCATCGAGCAATTCGTTGCAAAAAAACACGCCATGAATGGCTGGTGGCATTTCTTTTCTCCACTGGATTTTCCCTTCGTGAGAGGCAAGCATTTCACTTTGCCACTCCTGGCGAACACGCGAGGGCTCCAGTAAAACGAACGTCATACGTTCGTAAATTCCTGGATGCCAAACGCGAAAGGTTTCAAGAATATCATTAGCCAACCGTCCATCATGCGCGCCGGCTTCGACCAATTGTATGGGGCCTTCCAACTCCGCAAGCCATTCGGAGAATTGAAATGCCAGCAATTCACCAAACACGGACCCCACGCTGACGCTGGTAAAAAAATCACCGCGCCGGCCGACCTTGTGTTGTTTTTCGTAGTAACCCAAGCCCGGCTCATACAGTGCCAGCTCCATAAAACGTCTAAACGGAATTCCGCCTTTTTGGGCAATTTCGTTGTGAATCCGTTGTTCAAGTTCGTTCATTGCTTGCGATGCGTCGCGCGTTGTTTTACAAACGCCGCCACATCCTGACCCTATGTCACCTGCTGCATCAACTCGTAAACGCCTCGACCAAGCTTTGTTCGACAACGGACAAACTGAAAGCCGTGAAAAAGCCAAACGCCTTATTATGGCCGGCAAGGTTCGCATCAACGATCAGTTAGCGCGCAAGCCCAGCGATTCGGTGTTACCGGAGGACACGCTAAAAATCGAGGAGCCGGAAAAATACGTGAGCCGCGGCGGGTTTAAATTGGAAAAGGCACTGAAGGATTTCTCCATCAAAGTGAAGGACGCCATTGCAGTCGATCTCGGCGCGTCCACCGGCGGCTTCACGGACTGTCTATTGCAAGCGGGCGCCAGGCGCGTGTACGCGGTGGACGTGGGCAAGGGCCAACTCGCGTGGCATTTGCGGCGCGATCACCGCGTGATCGTGATGGAAAAAACCAACGCCCGCCATCTCGATCGCAACGCATTGCCTAAAAATTTTGAGCGCGCGGATGTGATCACCATCGATTGCTCATTTATCTCACTGCGCAAAATCATCCCCGCCGCCGTTGCTTTATTACGTGGAGGAGGTACACTGATTGCGCTGATCAAGCCGCAGTTCGAAGCCGCCAAAATCGAAGTAGACAAAGGTGCCGGCGTCATCAAAGACCCCGCCATCCACGCGCGCGTGATACATGAATTGAAAGCATTTGTGGAAGAACACGGCGGATTAGTGTGGCGTGGCGACACGGAATCGCCCCTCACCGGCCCCAAAGGCAACAAAGAATTTCTGGCTTGGATTGAAAAAAAATAAATCCATCAAGACCGTTGGCCTCATCGCCAACCCGAAACACGCCACCGAAACAGGCTTGGCGCGCGAAGCCGCCAATCTCATCACCGGTGCCGGTCGCAAGCTGATGGTGGATCAAACCACCGTGACCGCCACCGGCGTGGACGGCATCACGCTGCCAAACCTTATCGAGCTGGCTCGCCTGTGCGACCTCATGGTGGTAGTGGGCGGCGACGGCACCGTGCTGCATGTGGCGCGCAAAACCGCTGGATGCAACACCCCCATCCTCGGCGTCAACTCCGGACGACTCGGATTCCTCACATCCGCTTCCGAAGAAACTCTGGAAGAAGGGCTCGGGAGCTTATGGAGCGGCAAATACATCGTTGATCCACTGCCCCTCATCGAAGCCGCTGGCGAACACAACGGCAATAAATATAAAGCACTCGCGTTAAACGACATCCTCATCAGCCGCGGCGCCAATCCGCGCCTTGTGGAGCTCGAAGTGGCCATGGACGGCGAGGCGCTCACACACTACCGCTGCGATGGTTTGATCGTCGCCACCCCGGCCGGTTCCACGGCCTATTCGCTGGCGGCCGGCGGAGCAGTAGTCACGCCGCGCGCGGAGGTGCTCACGCTCAACCCCATTTGTCCGCAGGCACTTTCCAATCGTCCGCTCATCATCAGTTTTGCCTCCACGATTGAAGTTAAAATTTTGAAGCATCGCGCCGAAACTTATCTTTCCGCCGATGGCCAAATGCAAACCGAACTGGCTACGGGCGATTGCATTCGCATCCGGCGCAGTCGACAAAAGGCGCGCCTCGTGCGGCTGGAAGGCCATTCATTTTTCGAGACACTGCGCCACAAACTCAACTGGACCGGTTCCCACGCCTAATGGTGCGCCTCAAAGACATCGCGGCCAGCGCGGGCGTTTCGGTGATGACTGTCTCCAAAGCCCTGCGCGACGAGCCGGATATTTCTGCCAAAACCAAGTCGCGCATTAAAACGCTCGCCGCCGAAGTTGGCTATGTGCCCAATCATTCCGCACGCGGATTACGCACGCGCAAGACGCATCAGTTTGGCCTCGTCATTTCCTCGCTCACCAATCCCGTTTACACACGCACCTTTATGGCCATCGAGGAACAAGCGCACGAGCTGGGCTACGAAATTATCCTCGCCCAAACGCTGAATAATCCTGAACGCGAAGCCGCGTGCATCCGGCGATTGCTCGCTCGTCAGGTCGATGGACTTTTCATCCGGCCCGTGTATCGCGCTGATCCTGCCGCTGCGATTTATGATGAACTCAAGCAACGCGGCACCCCCACCGTCATCCTCGGCCATCGCGCTTTGTTTTGCAGTGATTTTCCGAATGTGGAAACCGATGACCTCGCCGCTACCGAAGCCGCCACCCAACATTTGCTCGAACTGGGCCATCGCCGCATCGCGTGCTTTGCTGGGCCCACGTTTGCTCCGTGGGCGCAGGAACGTTTTGAGGGCTATCGACGCGCGTTGATGGGGCAACAAATCGAGGCGGACGAAAAACTTATCTTCCATTCCGGCTCCACTATCGAAGAAGGCAAAGCCGCCGCGTTGCAGTTAATTAATGAACGCCCCGGCGCCACCGCCATCCTCGCCGCCAACGACCTCGTCGCCATCGGCGCGGCCACCACGCTGCTCGATCAAGGCGTGAAAATCCCCGAAGACATTTCCGTGGTCGGCTTCGGCAACACCCTCACTGCCGAATATTTCCGCGTACCGTTGACCACCGTCAGTCAACCCAAATATCGCCGGGGCATTTCCGCAATGGAATCAATGACCACCCTCCTCGCCGGCGAAACCGTGGGCACCAAACGATTAGCCGCCGAATTAGTCATCCGCAAAAGCACCGCCGCCCCCCTGTAGCCTGGACCACCGATCCGGGCTACATAAGCCATCGCATTGCTTTGTTTTTCTAGCTTCCATCTTCACCCCACCCCTCTCCCAGGAAGGCTAAGATGATAAAAAATTGACCTCAAAAAATCATGCGAGTCCGAAGCCACCCCGTTTCAATCGAGTCGCGCATTTCAAAACAATCACAACCTCAGCGGAAGAGGCTTGGGGTGAAAGAGAAAAGCACCAAAGACTTACCGCGCCGCAAACCGCTCGACGTATTTGCCGAGCATATCGGCTTCGAGGTTTACTGCGTCGCCCACGGCGCGTTCGCTTAATGCGGTGGACTCAAACGTGTGCGGGATAATCCAAATTGTGAAACTTTCTTTCTCAACCGCGGCCACGGTGAGACTGATGCCGTCCACGGCGATGGAGCCTTTGTGAATGACGTAGCGCATCACGTCATCGGGCGCGGCGATTTGGAGTTGATGGTCGTCGCCGGTTTTTTCCCACGTAATTATTTTCCCCATCCCATCAATGTGGCCGGTGACAAAATGGCCACCCAAACGCCCACCCGCTTCGAGGCTGCGCTCGAGATTCACCAACGAACCCGCGCGGCAATGTTGGAGGTTGGTGAGGTTCCAAGTTTCGTTGAGCAAATCAAACTGCGCGGTCTTGGCGCGGCCTTTGGGGATGAGCTCGGCTACGGTGAGGCAACAGCCATTGACCGCGAGGCTGTCGCCCACCTTAAGCCCGCCGCCGGTTTTGCGGAGGGTCAGCGTGAGCCGAATGGATTTGTCGGTCGGCTGGATGGATTCCACCGTGCCGGTTTCTTCGATAATGCCCGTAAACATTGCGCCGCACTCAATCGCTCACCACGCGCGCCGTCAACAACAAATCCGGCCCGAGCCGCCGCCATTGCACGTTTGTAAGCTTGGGAGCTTGTTTCAAATTCGCCGCGCCTTTGCCGCCCACGGCGGGTCGCGCGTGTTTTCCGCCCAACACTTTGGGTGCATAAAAAAACGCCACGCGCTGCGCCAGTTTGTTTTCAATGAAAGAGGCGTTCACTTCGCCGCCACCTTCGACGAGTAATTGCGTGACCTCCTCACGCCCCAGCCGCTTGAGCAACCAACGCAAATCCACGCGCCCTTTGCGCGCGGGCGCCTCAATGACATCCACCCGTTTCCGCAATGCCTCCACCCGCCGCGCAGGTGCGCCTTTCGCAACCACCACCGTGGTGAGCGCGGCGTGTTCGTCGGCCACCACATTAGCCGTCACTGGCGTCCGTGCTTTGGAATCCAAAATAATTCGACGCAGTGAATTCTTCGCACCGCGCACAGTAAGGCTGGGGTCATCGGCAAGCACAGTCTCGATGCCGACAAGAATCGCATCCGCGCCTTTGCGCAAATGCATTGCCTCACGTCGCGCGGCTTCACTGGTGATCCATTTGGACTCGCCGTGCTCCGTGGCGATTTTTCCATCGAGCGTCATCGCAGCTTTCACGGTGACCAGCGGAGTGCCTTTTACAATCCAATGATTGAACGCGGCATTCAATTCCGTTGCTTCATCGGCTAAAATATTTTTAACGACCTCAATCCCCGCGCGCCGCAACACGCGAAAGGCACGTCCGGAATGAGCGGGGTTCGGATCCTTGGCCGCCACCACCACACGCGCGATGCCCGCCTCGATGATGGCCTCCGTGCAAGGCGGCGTTTTACCGGTGGTACTGCAGGGCTCAAGCGTGACGTACAGCGTCGAGCCTTTCACATTGTAATCGTGCTTGCGCGCGTTATTGAGCGCGGCAATTTCCGCGTGTGGGCCTCCCGCGCGGCGATGCCAACCTTTGCCAATCACCACGCTGCCTTTCACCAATATCGCGCCGACCATCGGATTGGGCGAAGTGAGGGCATAACCCTTGCGCGCTAAGGCGAGCGCCTCGCGCATACGAATCTCATCGGGGTTTTGCACGGCGAAAGCCTACTCCGCAAAGAGCGCTTCGGCAAACTGTGAGGCGACGAAGGGCTGCAAATCATCCGCCTGTTCACCGAGCCCAATGAATTTGATGGGCAAATCCAGCTCCTGATGAATCGCCACCACCATGCCCCCTTTACTGGTGCCATCAAGTTTGGTGATCACGAGGCCGGTGAGCGGAACTGTCTTATTGAATTCACGCGCTTGCGTAAGCGCGTTCATCCCGGTGGAGGCATCAAGAACAAGCAGCACCTCGTGGGGCGCGCCCTCGGCTTGACGACCGATCACGCGGTGCAATTTCTCCAGCTCCTGCATTAGATTGCTTTTGGTGTGCAGCCGACCGGCGGTGTCGATGAAAAGGTAATCCGCCTTGCGTGATTGTGCGGCACTGAGGGCATCGTGCCCCACCGCAGCGGGATCCGCACCGTAGCTGCCGGCAATGACCGGCACATCCAATCGTCCGCCCCATTCCTTGAGTTGCTCCACTGCGGCGGCGCGAAAGGTATCACACGCAGCAAGCACAGCCGTGCCGCCGTGGGTTTGCACGCGATGCGCGAGCTTGGCGGCGGTGGTCGTTTTGCCTGCACCATTAACGCCAACCATCGATACGACGGTGAGCCCACCGGGATGGTAATTTAGCCCCGGGGGTTCACCATTGAATGTAGAGATCACTTCGCGCCGTGCGACCGTCAGAACGTCGAGTCCATCTTTGCCCTGAGATTCGTAATTGGCTTTGACTGCCGTGAGAATGCGTTGAGTCATTGGCAGGCCGAGGTCGGCGCTGATGAGCGTGTGCTCAATTTCCTCAAGGGTATCCTCATCGAGCTTGGGCGAGCGCGAAACGATGCGGTGAATCTCGTGCGACAGCTTTGCCTGCGTGCGTTGAAGGCCCGCCTTAAATTTATCGAACAACCCCATTTACGCGGCCACGGCTGATTTCATTTTTGCGATAAAACTTACCGGCACTTTCACCGCGCCAATGAGCGGTTTGCCTTTATTTTCGCCGTGGCAATCGGAGCCGCCGGTGACGAGCAAACTATACTGCTCGGCGAGCATCAAATAATGCTCCGTCATCGGCGTGCTGTGGCGTGTGTAGAGGCATTCGAGTCCGTCCATTCCCAATTCCACCAAGGGCGGAATGACCTCGTCGCGATGATACAACCCCGGATGCGCGAGCACCGCCAGGCCATCAGCATCGTGAATCAGTTGAATGGCCTCCGCCGCGCTTAGCTTCGCCTTGGTGACCCAAGCGGGCTTGCCTTTTTTGAGCCATTTATTAAACGCTTCATCGAGGTTTCGGCAATGCCCCGCCTCAACCAACGCGCGGCCAATGTGCGGACGCCCCGGCGCATCGCAATCAGCTATGCGCATTACGTCTTCGGCAGTGATTGCGATGCCGAGCCCGTTGAGTTTGGCGACCATTTCGTGAATGCGATGGCGGCGTACTTCCTGATATTTGGCCAGCTCACTGAGCAGACGCGGGTTTTCGAGGTCCAGAAAATAACCGAGCAGATGCAGCTCAAAGCCATCCAGCTCCACGGTAAATTCGCAGCCGGAAACAAACTCGATGTCGAGCTCCGCGCACGCGGCACCCATCCGGGCGCAGCCATCGATGGTATCGTGATCGGTGAGTGACATCACCGAAAGCCCAACGCGTTTGCCGTGGCCGGCGAGTTCCTCGGGCGTGTACGTGCCGTCAGAAAAATTTGTGTGGAGGTGGAGGTCGGCGTACATCAACGCGCCTCCGTGGCCTCGCGCGCGGGGCGATTCAAACGCGATTTGATGTTGTCAAGAATGCCATTCACGAATTTTCCGCTTTCCTCGGTAGAAAATTTCTTTGCGAGATCGACCGCTTCGTTGATGCTCACCACTGGCGGAATGTCATCGCGATGGAGCATTTCGTAAATGGCGAGCCGCAGGATGTTGCGATCCACGCCGGCCATGCGATCGAGATCCCAATTGGCGGCGTTTTGAGTGAGCTCGGCATCAAGCGCATCGCGGTGCTCGAGCACGCCCCGCACGAGTGGCTCGGCAAATTGCTGGATGGCGACGTCGTCCGTGGTCGGCGGCGGCAATTCCTTTTCCTTGCCCCAATTGGTTTTGCCCTCCTGCACCTCGGCCACCGCCGGACGATGATGCATCCAAAAATGCTCCAACGCCGAAACCAAATCCTCTGGAGGATTCAGTTCGTGCTGAAACAAAAATTGAACCGCGCGCTCACGCGCGTGACGTCGGGTGCCCATAGCGATAGCTTACGGGAGAAGCATTTCGAGCAAAAGCAAATTCGGAATGGCTAATACCGGGGCACGTTCGGATCAATCTCATCCGCCCACGCGTTGATGCCGCCGGCGACGCTTTTGCAGTATTTGAAGCCTTGTTGCTTGAGGAAATCCACCGCTTTCAATGAACGCGCGCCCATTTTGCAGTGGAGATAAATCGTTTGGTTCGGATCCAGCTCGGTGAACCGTTGCGGTAATTCGCTGAGCGGAATCATCGGCACGCCGTCGACCTTGGCAATCTCCGCCTCGTCGTGTTCACGCACGTCTACCACCGCAATGTCATTGCCCGCGAGTGCTTCTTTCATTTGCTGCACGGTGACTTCGTCGGGGTGCTGTTGCGGATCTTCCGGCTCGAGGCCGATGCCGCAGAACTCTTCGTAATCAACCAACTCCGTGATGGTCGGGTTGTCGCCACAGATGGGACACTTAGGATCACGCCGCAATTTCAGCTCACGGAATTTCATATCCAGCGCATTGAAGAGCATCAATCGATTCACCAATGGCGAGCCTTTACCGAGGGCAAGTTTCAGAATTTCCGTCGCCTGAATGCAGCCGACGATGCCGGGTAACACGCCCAACACGCCGCCTTCCGCACAGCTCGGCACCATTCCCGGCGGTGGCGGTTCGGGGTACAGGCAGCGATAGCATGGGCCACCCAGTTCTGGCGCGAACACGCTGGCTTGGCCTTCGAAACGAAAAATGGAGCCATACACGTTTGGCTTTTTCAAAAGCACACACGCGTCGTTGGTCAGATAGCGAGTGGGAAAATTATCCGTACCGTCCACCACAATGTCGTAAGGCGCCATGATTTCCATCACGTTATCCGCGCTCAATCGCGTTTCGTGCACCACCACTTCCACCTCGGGATTGATGGAGTTGATGGTCTCTTTACCCGACTCCACTTTGGGTCGACCCACATCGGCCGTGCCGTGGGCGATCTGTCGTTGCAGATTTGAAAAATCCACCACATCAAAATCCACGATGCCAATTTTGCCGATGCCCGCCGCCGCGAGATACATCGAGATGGGCGACCCCAACCCGCCCGTGCCAATGCACAGCACGCTGGTGGCCTTCAGTTTCTTTTGCCCCGCCATGCCCACCTCAGGCAAAATCAGGTGCCGCGAATAGCGGCTAATCTCTTCGTTGCTCAGTTCCACGCTCATTACAAAAATAAATATGGACAGCCACACAGCTGTCCGGAAACAATAAATGCGCCTCAAGTGAGACGCCAAGTCAATCCGAAAACCGCCGCTGACACATTACGCCGTGCCAGCAAACTCCGCGCGCGTCTGGCTATTGTGCTCGGCAGCGGCTTCCAATCCGTCGCCCAAGCGATGACCGTCGCTCGCGCCGTGCCCTACGCCAAACTCGCCGGATTTCCCAAACCCACCGTCGCCGGTCACACTGGCAAAGCCATCATCGGCACGCTCGGTGGCACGGAAATCGTGGTGCTCAGCGGACGCGCACATTATTACGAAGGTCACTCGCTAGAAACCGTCACGTTCCCAATTCGCGTCTTGGCCGAGTACGGCATCGAAAACATTTTACTTACCAACGCCGCCGGGGGTATCAACAAAAAATTCAACCCCGGTGAATTGATGCTGCTCACCGACCACCTCAATTTCATTGGCGACAACCCCCTGCGCGGAGCCCTCACCAAAGGTCGCGAGCGTTTTATTGACCTCACCCAAACCTACGATCCCGCCCTCAACACATCCATCCAAGCCGCCGCGCGCAAAACCAAAACCAAACTCCATCGCGGTGTCTACTGCGCCCTCAGCGGCCCCAGTTACGAAACCCCCGCCGAGATTCGCGCCCTTGCAAAGCTCGGTGCCGACGCCGTGGGAATGAGCACCGTGCCCGAAGCCATCGTCGCCCGCCAATGCGGCCTGAGCGTCGCCGCCCTTTCCTGCATCACCAACCCCGCCGCCGGCATCAGCAAAACTCCACTGTCGCACGCGGAAGTTTTGGGGATTGGCGAACAAGCCAGCACGCAAGCGGTGAAATTGATCACTGAATTTTCTGCCGGCAAGATGCCCGCAACACATTGACGCCATGCCCCACACCAAACTCATCCAAGCCGCACTCGCTGCCCGCAAACAATCCGTCGCGCCCTATTCCAAATTCAACGTTGGCGCGGCATTGCTTACCGCGAGCGGGGAAATCGTCAGCGGCGCAAACGTCGAAAGCGCCAGCTACGGCCTCAGCTGCTGCGCCGAACGCGTTGCCCTTTTCAAAGCACTCACCGATGGCGACGACCACCGCGATTTCACCACCATCGCCATCGCCTCCCCCGGCGGGGCAGCTCCTTGCGGTGCGTGCCGCCAACTCCTTGCGGAATATGCGGGACAAGCCGAAGTGATTCTCATCAACAGCGAATCGCCGAACACACCCTCAGTCACTCCAATGGCAGACTTACTCCCCAACGCCTTTACCGGCGATGACTTTCCTAAAACCTAAACTTTTTTCAAATTCTTCGGGTTCAGGGGCAATAAATCTTTTGGCAAAAACAAGCCGTCTTTGCGGATGAGTTCGCCATCGAACCAGACTTCGCCACCGCCCCATTCTTTGCGTTGGATGAGAACCATATCCCAATGGACGGCGGAGCGATTTCCGTTATCGCAATCCTCGTAGGCTTGGCCGGGGGTGAAGTGCAGCGAGCCGGCGATTTTTTCGTCGAACAAAATATCGCACATCGGGTTCATCACGAAGGGATTGAGCCCGAGCGAAAACTCACCAATGTAGCGCGCGCCGGGGTCGGTATCAAGTATTTCGTTGAGGCGTTTGGTGTTGTTGCTGGTGGCGTTGATAATTTTGCCGTCTTTGAATTCCAGCTTTACGTTTTCAAACTTGGTGCCGGCGTAGAGCGTGGGGGTGTTGTATTGCAGCGTGCCGTTGACGGAATTTTTTATGGGGCACGAAAACACTTCGCCATCGGGGATGTTGCGATCGCCTGCGCACGGGATGGCGGGCATCCCCTTGATGCTGAAACGCAGATCGGTGCCGGGCGCTTTGAGGTGTACGTCCTTGGCTCGGGTCATTCGCTTGACGAGCGGTTGCATCGCCTTGGCCATTTTGCCGTAGTTGAAAGTGCACACGTCGAAATAAAAATCTTCAAACGCCTCGGTGCTCATATTGGCCGCTTGGGCCATACTCGGCGTGGGCCAGCGCAGCACGACCCAACGGGTTTGGTTCACGCGATAGTTTAACAGCGGCCGCATTGTTTTGGAATAGGACTGCATTACTTTGGGCGGCACGTCGCTGAGTTCGCTGGTGTTTTCCGCACCGCGAATGGCGATGTACGCCTGCACTTTTTTCATTCGATACAGCTCAACGTCCTTCACCATTTTGGCGTGGGCATCGTTGGAGCCGCGCAGGGCTTCGCGCACGACGCGGGATTGACGCGTTTCCACCAGTGGAACGCCGCCGACTTTGCGGGTGGCGCGAATGAGCGCGATGGTCATCCGATCCGGGATATCCGCCACGTCGATGAACACCGCCTCGCCTTTTTTCAGTTCGCAGGAATATTCCACCAGCGATTTGGCCAGCTTATCGTATCTCGGGTCACTCATAATTTTTTCCAAATTAAACTCAGGCGCGCTTTTGTCGAGCCTTCTCCTTTATTCGCAAAACCTTTTCGCGCTTAGCCGTTTCCGCCCGCAGTAGTGCCTCCGCCTGCCAACCATTTGCCTGCGCGCGTTGGGCCAGTGCAAACAACTCCTTTGCCAACTTTGTCTTTGCCCCACCCTTTCGGCCCTGAGGTAAGAGTCCGTGCTTGCGGGCTTTTTTGGTGAGTTCGTGCGCCCGCATTAGTGCCGGTAAATGGCGGGGGATGCCATCGAAAGCGGAGGTGCGTTCACGATCGGTTCCGGCTTTTTCAGAAATTTTAATTTTCTCCCACTGCCGCCACACGCCGTCCACATCGTTCACATCGTTCACATCCAATTCGCCAAACACGTGCGGATGTCGGCGCACCAGTTTATCGGCGATGCCGCGCGCCACTTGTTCAAAATCAAACGCCCCGCGCTCCTTGGCCATTTGCGCATGGAACACAACCTGCAACAGCACGTCGCCCAATTCCTCGACCATCTCCACGTCATCATCCGCCTCGATGGCATCGACCAATTCGTAAACTTCCTCGATGGCGTTGAGGCGAATGCTCTGATGATCTTGCTCCTGATCCCACGGGCAGCCATCCGGCGCGCGCAAGCGGGCCATCACGGCGAGTAATTCATCGATGGCTTTTTTCTTCTTTGCCATAAACTACAAAATCACGAGGTCATCGCGATGCACCACCACTTTGCCCGCGTTGCCATTTTCGATTTCTGTTTTTGAAAAACGCGTGATGCCCTGCGCAAAACCAGTTCCATTGCCATCGCAAACCCGCACCACATCGCCCGCCGCAAACTCGCCCTCGCAGTCCGCGATGCCCATCGAAAGCAAACTCTTGCCACGTTCGCGCAGCGCAGCCTTCGCACCATCATCGACCACGAGCGCGCCCGCCGGATGATGGAAAAAAGCAATCCACCGCTTGCGGCCTTTGAGCTTGTCCCCGCCCGGCACAAAGAGGGTTCCAACATTTTCCCCCGCCAATACTTGGGTGAGTTGCCCGCGCTTCACGCCGTTGGCGATAACCATTGGGATGCCTGCGCGACCGGCGATTTGTGCGGCGTCCACTTTGCTCGCCATGCCGCCGATGCTTGTGGCGCTTTGGGTGCCGCGCGCGAGACGGCGAATGGAGTCGTCAATGTTGCGTACGGTTGAAATAAGGCGCGCATTCGATTTCCCAAAATTGCGCACCAAGCCATCGGCGGTGGTGAGCTGCACCAATAAATTTGCGGGCAACAGCGCGGCCACTAATGCCGAGAGCTTGTCGTTATCCCCCACGGTTAATTCAGTAAACGTGACCGCATCGTTTTCATTGATGACCGGCACTACGCCGCGATCAAGCAAGGCCATCAATGTATTGCGCGCATTGAGATGACGATCGTAATCCTGCAAGTCCGCGTGCGTAAGCAGCACCTGCGCAGCTTGGAGTTTGTGAGTGGCAAAGAATTCCTCGTATCGCGCCATCAATCGAGATTGGCCGACCGCGGCGCATGCCTGTAATTCCGCCAAACGCGATGGGCGTTTTTTGCAACCGAGCGCCTCCATCCCGGCGGCCACTGCACCGGAACTGACGAGCACCACCTCGCGGCCTCCCTTTCGCGCCCGGGCGATTTGGGCGACGAGTTGTTTGATGCGTGACGCCGCTAGCCGGTTTCGGGCATCGGTGAGAATGCCGGAACCAAGCTTCACCACCACCAACGGGGTATCCATAAGGAGCTTAGCGCGCATGCGGCGTTTGGTAGCAGAAGCACCGCAGAGCGTCGAGCATTGACGCGCTGCCACTGCACTGGCAACCATTGCGCATGCGCAAAGAATCACTCAATTTTTTGGAAGAACTCGTCAACACGCCCAGCCCCACCAGCTACGAAACGCGTGGCCAACGTGTATGGCTGGATTATGTCGGGGAATACGCCGACGAAGTGGCCCACGACGAATACGGCAACTGCGTCGCCACGCTTAACCCCGGTGGCGGACCGCGCATTATGCTAGCGGGGCACGCGGATGAGATTGCACTTTCGGTGAACTACATTGACGACAACGGTTTCATTTGGGTGAAACGCATGGGCGGCGTGGACGCCATTGTAAGCAAAGCCCAACGCGTAACAGTGCATAATGCCAAAGGATCGGTGCTCGGCGTGGTGGGCAATCCGCCGCCGCATATGCAAAGGGTGGATGGCGAACCGAAGGTGCCCAAGATTCACGATCTTTATATCGACATCGGCTGCAGCACCCGCAAGGCCGCCGAGAAACGCGTGCGTGTTGGCGATCCGATTACGGTGAACCAAAATTTCGAAATGCTGCACGGCGACCTCGCGGTGGGACGCGCCTTCGACAATCGCATTGGCACATGGGCCGTGGCGGAAGCATTACGATTACTGAAAGCTTCAAAGAAAAAACTCAACGCCGAAATTTGCGCGGTATCGAACACGATGGAAGAAGTCGGCTTATTCGGCGCACGGCAGATTGCGTATTCGCTGGACCCTGATGTGGCGTTGGTGGTCGACGTCACGCACGCGACGGATTATCCCGGAATCAACAAACAAGTCCATGGCGACGTGAAGATGGGCAAAGGCCCAACACTCACGCACGGCACGTGCAATCATCCCGAAGTGGTAAAGCGGCTCGAGGCGGTGGCGAAGAAGGCGCGCATCCCCGTGCAACACGAAACTGTGAGTGCCACTAGCGGCACGGACACGGACGCGATATTTTGGACACGCGGCGGCATCCCCAGCGCACTCATCAGCCTGCCCAATCGCTATATGCATTCTCCGGTGGAATTAGTGAACCTGAAGGACCTCGACCAAGTCGCCAAGTTGATGGCCGGTTTTTCCGAGAGCGTGAAGAAGGACGATTTGTTTACGGTGAACATCTAAGGCTGCTTTTCAGCCGCTAGTTTCACTTCGCCAATCAAGGCGAGCAATTTGGGCAAGACTTTTGAATTGAAGTCATTGGCACTGTTCACGTCGCGCACATGAATTGTCTTATTCACCGGAAAAGTTCGCGTGCCGCTGTGCCCTAAATCCAGCACTTTTACAGAATTGATCTGAAGATAAAATTGACCGATACGATCAACCGATTTACCCATCAACTTCAATTCCTTGATCGGCTTCAGCAGCAGATTCCATTTGCCGTCCATTCTTTTCACCGCAGTCAATTCCTCCACATTCATCTTCAGCAAATCCAAGCCTTTCGATCCGTATTCCATTCGCAGCTCGGTCAGTTTCAGAAAATCTCCGCCACCAAATTCCTTCGGATTTTTCACGGTCACTCCCTTTGCGGAAAGCAATTCCTCTGGCCGCACCTCCAATTCGACCACTGAAAATTGATCAGATTTAAGCCCGTCAATTCCTACTCGGACAATCTTTTTCGGTTCATCTTTGTCGAATTGCAATACCCCTTCATTTATCGTCACGTTCCCTAAATCTGCCAGCTTGCTGCCAACCGGCACCGCCGACAAATCACGGATAAATAATTTACGATCTTGGATATTGTAGTCAAATTCTCCGATTTGCCCATCCAACCCCGCATCAGCCATTTTACGCTCAAGATGGTCTACCACCGCACGTTTGAAATAATAATTAGCCAGCAGTACACCCACAACCAGCAGCAACAAAAAGCCACCGCAGCCCATTGCAACAAATTTTGGCCATTTCGGTTTCCGGCTTCCGGGTGGTGGATTGTCAATCGGGAGCGTCATGTCATGATATCTTCCGGTCGTACTTGAAGGCATTCGTCTTGATCCTCCCACACCACAGCGGGAAAAAACTCCACCAAAGGCGGTGCCAGTTCGACGCCGAGCTGGGCGAGTTGTTTTTCGCTTTCGGTGGCGGCGTCTTCGTAGGCTTGATCATAATTCGAGTGGGCCGCGCGGCGGGCATCATCCCAATGCGCCACACCGTGAATGGGTGCATACGCCTCAGCCCACGTGGCCAGCGACTCTGCCAGTTCTCCGACTTTTTCAATCTCCACCGCTGTGCCGTTGCAGTGAAGGCAGATTAAGCCATTTTCCAAAACGTCCCGCGTGACCATCGGCAACAGTGGCGCGCGGCAGCATTCGGTAACCGGGAAATCCGGCGGCACGGTTACGAGGCGTTGATGCCAAACTTGGCGGTCGTGCGCGATCATTGCGGCGAGCCGATACGAGGCCACCAACGGATGCGACATTCGCCACAGTTGGCCCTGTAATTGACTGAGCGTTTGCGACATCCAACGCGCAAGGGTCAAGTCGTCAAACTTCCGAAAGACCCCGGCATAATCCTGCCACAAACGCTCTACTGAATCCGTCTCGTGCGCCACACGCGGAGTATGGGGAGGAACGGCGTAAGGAGCAACGTGCAAAACTTCGGCTTGGGCGCGCGGCGCTCCTCGGGTAAATAACGCGGTGTGAGCGAGGAGGCTTCAACAAACTCAGCGTTGGCGCGGCCATTGGCCGATTTGCCGGGCGTGGGCAGCGAGCGGGCGGCGCAGCTGGCGCGGCTCAAGTGCCTCACCGCGGGCGATCTGTTGCTGCATCCACCACGGCGTTATGAAGATCGCCGCGACATTCGGCCCATCCGAGATTTATCAACCGAAGAGATGTGCCTTGCTCGCGGGAAAATTATGGTACTCGGCACCAACCATTTGCGCGGCGGACGACGAATGTTTGAGTTTGTGCTTGAGGATGAATCAGGCAGCGTGCGGTGCCGTTGGTGGAACTGCAATTATATGGACCGCCTCTTTCATCGCGGCGACGAGGTGCTGGTGTACGGCAAACTCACCGGCGGCAAACGCCCCGGATTGGATCATCCGGAAACAGAAATCATTGAAAGCGATGACGATCCCACCATACACGTGAACCGCATCGTGCCCGTGTACCCGCTCACCGAAGGCATGCCGCAACGCTGGCTGCGGCGTGTGATCTTCGGCTTGCTCGAAAAACACATCGACGAAATTCCAGAGCCAAACTACACCGCCGCCGGTTTGCCATCGCATCGCGAATCAATTCGCCAAATGCATTTCCCTGATGACCTCGACCAAGCCAAAGCCGCGCGCCGGCGCTTGGCGCTCGATGAATTTGTGGAACTTCAATCCATTATCCGCCGCCGCCGCGTGACGATGCAGACCAAGGCCACAGCACTCCCCTGTGCGGGCAATGGCAGTTTTGTAAACCCATTTTTGCAACAACTCGAATTCCAACTCACGGATGCACAACGGACCGTACAAATGGAAATCGAAAGCGACCTCAACGGCAAACATCCGATGCGGCGGTTATTGCAGGGCGATGTCGGTTCAGGCAAAACCGTCGTGGCCGCATTGGCATTGTTGCGTGCGTTAGAGAGCAACTATAATGGACTGCTCATGGCGCCGACGGAAATTCTCGCCGAACAACATCATCGCAATTTCACGCAATGGCTGGAGCCGCTGGGCATTCGCGTCCGGCTGCACACCGGCGCACGCAAAGATACCGCCGAGACTTTATTTGAAAGAAACACGCCGACCATTGTCGTTGGCACACACGCGCTGTTTCAAACGGGGTTCGCCCTCGAACGCGTGGGGCTCATCGTCATCGATGAGCAGCACAAATTCGGCGTCACTCAACGCGATCGTCTCGTCAGAAAAGGCCACTACCCGCACCTGCTGGTGATGACTGCCACGCCCATCCCGCGCACGCTCGGCCTCACGCTTTACGGCGATCTCGACAGCTCTGTGATTGATGAATTACCCGCCGGCCGAGGCGAAGTGCGTACCCACATTCGCACGCCGGAACGTTGGCCGAAGATTTTAGTATTTTTAAAAACCGAACTCGCCGCCGGCCGACAGGCGTTTGTGATTTTCCCACGGGTGGATAATGAGGACGCCGCCGCCGGCATCAAAGCAGTCAACGCCGAAGCCCAAAAACTCGCCAAAGCATTTGTCCCGCACACCGTCGCCGTGTTGCACGGCCGCCTCAAGCCGGAGGAAAAGGAAACGGTGATGACCAGCTTTCGCAAAAACCAAACCCAAGTGCTGCTCGCCACCACAGTGGTGGAAGTAGGCGTAGACGTGCCCAACGCCACGCTGATGCTTATCGAAAACGCCGAACAATTCGGCCTCGCCCAGCTTCATCAATTGCGCGGACGCATCGGACGCGGCACGCACGACAGCCATTGCATCTTACTCACAAGCGGCAAATCTGCCGAAGCCAACGAACGCCTTACTGTGTTGGCGGAAACCAACGACGGCTTCAAAGTTGCCGAGGCCGATCTCCAGCTCCGCGGCCCCGGCGAATTGGTTGGGAATGACCAAAGCGGACTGCCCGCGTTCAAATTTGGCGACCTGCGGCGCGACCTCGACCTCATCGAATTAGCGCGCCACATCGCGCTCCAGATCGAGGCTGGGCGGTAATGCTTTATTGTGTTAGGCTTCGCCCATGCCCGAGTTGGACGAGGACAATCAGTCTGTGAGTGACGCGTTCATTGATAAACCCACTTTCAGCCAGGATTACATTACCGCGATGTCTCATTTTTATCGCGGCGAAGTCGGACGCATTATGGTTTGGCGACAACGGCTCGACACCACCACCACCTGGGCTATCACCTCCACCTGCACCATTTTTACTGTGGCGTTTTCCTTCAAAGAAGTGCCGCACCTGATTTTCTTTTTCAACCTCGCCATTGTGATGATGATGCTGTGGATCGAAGCGCGGCGCTATCGTTTTTACGACGCCTTCCGCGCACGCGTGCGAATGCTCGAGGCGCATTTCATCGTGCCCGTGCTGATGCGGCAGGAACCCAAGCTCGAAGGCAACTGGCGCAAACTCGTGGCCGAAGATTTATTGGTGCCCGCATTCAAGGTCAGCATGTTTGAATCCATCGGGCGACGCCTCAAGCGCAATTACGCGTTTATCACAATCATCATTCTCACGGCTTGGATCACAAAAATATTCATTCACCCGCCCCAGAGCATCGAAAAAATCACCAACCTCGACTCGCTCTACAACGCACTGGCCATTGGCGGGCTGGCAAGTTGGTTTGTCGCATTGGTGATGATGGGCACGTTTCTGTCCGTCATCGGCATCACGCTGTACATCGCCAAACATTCATCGGGCGAAATCACTGAGGTCGGCAAGAGCAGCCGCACCAATTGGATGAGCTAAGAATCTGAATAGGATGAAACTCAATCCGCAGCTTCAACACTTGCCGGTATATCACGGCGGACGCCCTTTGGAAGAAGTCGCACGCGAACTGGGTTTGCCCGCGGCGGAACTCATCAAGCTCGCCTCCAACGAAAACCCACTCGGCCCTTCGGCCAAAGCTGTTGCCGCAATGCGCGAAGCCGCGGCACGGGTGAATTTGTATCCGGACGGCAATGCGTATTATCTGCGCGAAGCTGTGGCCGAAAAGCTGGGCATCACTCCGGCCAACCTGATTTTTGGCAATGGCTCCAATGAAATCATTGAATTTGTATCGCGCGCTTTGCTGGGGCCGAACACCAACATTGTGGTTTCGCAATATTGTTTCGCCATTTATCCGATCGCCGCACACCTCGCCGGCGCAGATTGCATCAGCGTTCCCGCGAGAGATTTCGGCCACGATCTCCCTGCAATGCGAGAGGCGATCACGCCGGAGACGCGCATCGTGTTCGTCGCAAACCCCAACAACCCCACCGGCACGCGTGCGCCAAACGAGGCGGTAATGGATTTGGTGAATGACACTCCTGATGACGTGTTGCTGGTGATGGACGAAGCGTATTTTGAATTCATCGATGACGCGCCTGATTTGTTGCCGTTGATTTCCGAAAAGCAAAACCTGATTCTGATGCGGACCTTTTCAAAAATCCACGGCCTTGCCGGTCTCCGAGTGGGCTACGGGATTGGTCATCCGGACTTTATCGCCGCACTGGAAAAAATTCGGCAACCGTTCAATCTCAACGCCATCGCCCAGGCCGCCGCGCTGGCAGCGCTGGAGGATGCCGCACACGTCCACGCCACGCGCGAGAACAACACGGAAGGCTTAAAGTTTTTTGAAAATGCGTTTGCGGAAATGGACATCGAAACGGTGCCCTCGCACGCTAACTTTATTTTGGTAAAAGTCGGTGATGGGAAGGCGATGTTTGAACAACTCCAGCAACGCGGCATCATCACGCGCGCGATGGGCGGTTATGGGTTATCGGAATGGATTCGCATTTCCATTGGCACGCCGCTGGAAAACGGCCGTTGCCTTGCCGCGCTGGCAGATTTGCGTTGAACACGCCGCGCTTTCTCCGGATAGTCCGCAGCGAATATTGGCAAAGTGAAACCCACCGATCTCAGAGGAATCCTGCAGTACATCCCCCGCTTCCGCGACAAGACGTTTGTCATCGCGGCCGATGGCGCGGTAGTGACGCACGTGAATTTCGCAAACCTTTTGCTGGATATCGCCGTGCTGCGCTCACTCAATATTCGTGTGGTGTTGGTGCACGGCGCGGCACAGCAAATTGCCACACTTGCTGAGGAACGATCCGCCACGCCCAGCAATCTCGACGGCACAGGCATCACTGATGACGCCACGCTCAAGCTTGCCCTCACGGCAGCCAACGGCCTCACCCACGAAATTCTCGAAGGCTTTGCCACCAACGCCCTTCGCGCCGCCAATGCCAATGCGATCGTGGCCCATCCGCTCGGCATTCTTGAGGGCATCGATCATCGCCACACCGGCAAAGTCGAGCGCGTGGACTCTGAGCTGTTGCAATCCCTCCTCGCTCAAGGCATCACGCCGGTCATCCCGCCTTTGGGATTTGATGGCGAAGGCAACACGTTTCGATTGAACAGCGATGCCGTGGCGCTCGCGGTGGCAAAGGAATTAAAGGCCACCAAGTTGATTTTCATTTCCACCGAAGACGGTCTCAGCACCGATGGCCAAATCATTCGCCAGATGATCAGCCCCAAACTCGAAGCGTTGCTGGCCAATAACGCGGAAAGTATCCCTACGCCTCAACGCTCCAAAGCCGAACACGCCGCCGAGGCCTGCGCGGCGGGAGTTCCGCGCGTACATTTGATTAACGGATTGGTGACCGAAGGATTGCTGGCGGAGGTATTTTCCAATGAGGGCATTGGCACGTTGATTTATGCGAATGAATACCGCCAGATTCGCCCTGCGCAAAAAAGCGATGCCGGCAGCATCCTGCGGCTCACGCGTGAAGCGATGGAAGATCAACATTTGCTGGAACGCACGGAGGCAGCCATCGAGGAGGAACTGGGCACTTATTTCATTTATGAGATAGACGGCAATCCAGTGGCGTGCGTTTCCCTCCGTGAGTTTGCCGACGTAGGCGAGTTGGCGCATTTGTACGTAAGCCCGTCGCACGGCAACGTGGGCATCGGCCAAAAACTGGTGCAATTTGTGGAGGACACCGCGCGCGAACGCGGCCTGGGCTCACTGATTGCATTATCCACGCGGGCGTATAGTTATTTCCAATCCAAGGCCGGCTACCGCGAAGGGCTTTCGAGCGACTTACCCCAAGCGCGGGCAGCGGAATACAAAGCGCAGGGTCGCAATTCCAAAGTGCTCATCAAGACGCTCACCGACTGATGGCCAAACCGAAAAAATTGTCAGACGTGATTCTCACTGGCTTTGTGTGCCTGATGATTGGCTACGGCACGGGTACCGTACTCACCGAACGAAAAAAAATGGTGACCCTCGAGCACAGCCTCATGCTCAAATGGAGCGATGGGGTCTTCGATGACCCACCGCTGGGCGCGCACGTGTTTCTTGAGCCTCACATGAATGGCAAATCCGTGCGCCTTCGCGTGTATATCGGCCGGGATCAACCACAGTTTTATATGCCCGGACGCATCGGAGAATTGGACGTGACCGACACCGCCGAAGAAGCCGCCGCCAAATGGAGCAAAATTCGCTGGGACACCGATGGCCTGCACATCGGCATAAACGGCAACCGCACGCGCCGCTTCATCCCGCGCGCACAGATTCTGCCCATCACCCAATGAACCTCCCCGCGGCCTTCACTGACGCCTGCGCGCGGCTGAACATTCCCGTCACCGACCATTGTCTGCACGTCAACGTGGCTGAGCAAACGCTCACGCATTTCCACGGCGACACCTCAAAAATATCCACCGTCTCCACTTCCAAACGCGGCACGGGACAGGAAATGGATTCTTTCCAAACGCCTCTCGGCCTGCATTGTGTGTGCAAAAAAATTGGCGCGGACGAACCGGTCGGGACGATTTTTAAAGGCCGCCGCTCAATCGGCATCGACGGCAAGGGCAATCCCGAAGCACTTATCACTGATCGCATTTTATGGCTCAGCGGGTTGGAACCAGATTACAACCAAGGCGGCACTGTGGACAGCCACGACCGATATATTTATATCCACGGCATCGGGGATGAATCTCGCCTTGGCAAACCCAATTCACAAGGCTGCATCCACTTGAGCGCAGCAGATTTACTGCCGCTCTTTGATATCGCTCCAGAAGGCACGCTGGTTTTTATCAGCAAAAACTAACTTTTGCGCAGGGGCTTTCTACATTACACTCCCCTTCCCGATGAACTTAACCGAACAAATGACCGCGCTTGCGGAAAATGCCAAAGCCGCCGCGCACCTAATGACGCGACTAAGCACGGCGGAAAAAAATACCTGTCTCCTTGCGATGGCCGACGCCATCGAAGCCAACAGCGACGCGATCAAAGAATCTAACGCGAAGGACATGGACACCGGTCGGTCGATGAATTTATCGCAACCAATGTTAGACCGGCTACAGCTTGATGACACACGGATTAACGCGATGGCAAACGGGCTGCGTGAAGTGACAGCATTACCGGATCCGGTAGGACGCGTCCTCGACGAACGCAACCAACCCAGCGGGTTGCGCCTTAAAAAAGTCGCCGTGCCTATTGGGGTGGTGGTGATGATTTATGAATCGCGACCGAATGTGACGGCCGATGCGGCTGGGCTTTGTTTCAAATCCAGCAACGTGACGATTTTACGCGGCGGCAAAGAGGCGCTTCATTCCAATCAAATCATCGCTCGCCTCATGACCGAGGCTGGCCAAAGTGCTTGCGATGCGTTCCCCGAAAACGCCATCCAAGTAGTGCCTACCACCGAGCGTGCGGCAATTCCGGAACTGTTGTCACTCACGGAGCTGGTCGACCTTTGCATCCCGCGCGGCGGCGAGGGGCTCATTCGCGCGGTGGCTGAATGTTCAAAAGTGCCCGTCATCAAACATTACAAAGGCATTTGCAGCGTGTATTTGGATGCTGAAGCCGATACGGCAAAAGCCATCGCCATCACTCTTAATTCTAAAACCCATCGCACCGGCGTTTGCAACGCGATGGAGACGCTCCTCATCGATCGATCAATCGCAACCACTTTGCTGCCACAGGTGGCGGATGCACTGCGGCAAAAGGGCGTAGAATTACGTGTTGATGAACTCAGCGCGGACATTTTACGTGATCACATCACGGCCGCCACCGCTGCGGATTGGGACACAGAATTTCTCGATCTAATTTGCGCCGTGCGCGTGGTGAATGGAGTTGAGGGAGCCATCACGCACATTAATTCACACGGCTCTGGGCACACCGATTCGATCGTGACGGAAAACCAATCCACCGCGCGCCGTTTTCAACAGGAAGTTGATTCATCCACTGTTTTCTGGAATGCCTCAACTCGCTTTTCTGACGGTGGCGAATTTGGGATGGGCGCGGAAATCGGCATTAGCACCGACAAGATCGGCGCCCGCGGGCCAATGGGCTTGGAGGAGTTGACCACCTACAAATGGATCGGTGAGGGCGACGGGCTTACACGTAATTAATGGACGCCGCCACGAGAGCCAACCGCATTCGAGACGCCCTGCCCGCTGGTGGTTTGTTCGACGGGCATGAATGGCGAATTGCGACGAAACCCTTTCCGCTGGGAGCCAGGTTTGTTCGCGAACTGGAATCACTCGGGCGAGTGCTGCTTAAATTTTATCGCGCGGCAGATTTACTTTACCGCCAAAGTTTGACGGGCAAGCAACCGGCGTGGGTGGCGGAGTGGCTAGACCAAGGCAAGCCACATTCACTGCTGGATTGGCAACGGCATGTCAGTTTTAAAACCGCTTTGCCCCGAGTCTTGCGCCCAGACATTTTGCTGACCGAAGAGGGTTGGCACATCACCGAACTAGACAGCGTCCCAGGCGGCATCGGCCTCACAGGATGGCTGAATGAATCGTACGGAAAAGACTCCGAAGTCATCGGTGAAACCCACGGGATGATCAACGGCTTTGCGGGGATGTTTGACGGTGATGGATCCGTAAAATTAATCGTGTCCGACGAATCCGCCACTTATCGGCCGGAGATGGAATGGTTGTGTCAACGGGCAGGCGAGCGCTTCACAGTGCATAACGCTGGGTTTGATCAATTTGCCAAGGGCGATTCAGTATATCGTTTTTTTGAATTGTTCGATCTGGATAATGTGCCAAATCACCAGGCGCTCTTTGAATTGGCCACAACCAATCAGGTTCAACTCACTCCGCCCCCCAAGGCGTACTTGGAGGAAAAAATGGTTTTGGGATTACTTTGGAACCACAACCTGCGTGAATTTTGGCAACGCGAATTGGGCGGCAAATTTTTTATCCAGTTACGGAACGCCGTTCCCCAGACGTGGATAATGGACCCCGCGCCCCTGCCCCCTCACGCTGCAATGCCGGGACTGGACTTGACGAACTGGCAACAACTTTCTGCCTTATCCAAAAAGGATCGCCAGTTAGTTTTGAAACTTTCCGGCTATCACGAACGCGCGTGGGGGGCACGCAGCGTTCGACTGGGGCACGATCTTTCGCAACCCGAATGGGCCACTGCCGTGACAGAGGCTATCACCGACTTCGAACAATCGCCCTGGGTTTTACAACGATTCAAAAAACCCCGGAGCGTCCAGCATGAGTGGTTTGATTTTGAATCAGGTGAAGTGAAAACGATGCACGGCCGTGTTCGATTGTGCCCGTATTATTTTGTGCACGGCGAGGAAACCGTAACCTTGAGTGGGGTGCTGGCAACGGTTTGTCCGGCGGATAAAAAAATTATCCATGGGATGCGCGATGCAATTCTTGCGCCATGCGGAGTTGGCGAGGTCAACGAAGATTCGCCGGGAAATCTGTAGGCACGGTGTAATTCAGCTGGCCATGAATGATTTCTCGTTGAGTGGAAATCTGCGACGGCTCCACCACCAATTTTTGAACCACTTCATTGAAGGCCGGCAATGCGTATGAGGGGGGCGCAGCCCGAAAACTGGCGTCCGGCCGTGAGGGTATGGGCTTTAGTCCTCCAGGTTTCTTGGTCGGTAGACTGGGGCGAGAACTGTCGCCCGGGCGCTGCTTGGAACCAAATGAACCTTTTGGTGGAAAACGGCTGCCCCGATCAGGGCTAGGGTTGGAAGCAAACTTGGGTTTTTCAATTTTCAGATCATAAGTATTTTCACCCACCTTGACGACCACTTTGCTGTCGGCTACATCAACGCTGACCACTTCCACGCCATCTTTACTTTCTTCCGGACCGAGGAAGACACTCACCGTTTTACTGCCACCAGCCTTACTCATACGGAGAACGGCTTTGGGGGGATTATACAGAGTTGAAATCCCCATAAGTTTTGGAGCCCCAACGGGAACGAAATCCTCAATTTCAGCAGGCTTGTCAACTTTGGGTGGCGGATTGAGTCGAAATGGATCTTTGCTGACAATCACACCAAATTCTTTCAGTGCTTTGATCTTTGCCTCTAGGCGAGCTTTCGCAAGTGCTTCATCATCCTTGGGTTGTTCAGGCACAACCTCCACCGGTTTCAATTCCGGCCCGACTACTTCGGGCACGGTATTTGTCACAGTCGCTGTTACATTGGTGCCCGCAGCCGGTGCGTTGATTACCGAGTCCCCGCGCACTGGTGGAGTTTCTTGCGCGCGCGCGGCGACCGCCGCCCAAACGGACACCGAAAGAATTAACAGAAATTGCCGCCCACTCATGTGAGTCAACCTATCGGACAATCGTTGAAATTGCGAGCGTTTTTTATCCCCATACATCTGCGCCATCATAGACGCCGTGCGAGGGAAAGCGTTACTCATATGAGGCTTGAGCACCGCCCACCACGCGTTTTTTCATCCACGGCATCAAGCCCCGCAGGCGGGCGCCTACTTTCTCGATGTTGTGTTTCTCGCCGTCTTTCATCAATTTGTTATAACGCTTGTAACCGTTCTCGTATTCCCTAACCCAGCCTTTGGCAAACTTGCCGTTTTGGATTTCCTTAAGCGCCGTCTTCATCCGACGTTTTACGCTGGCGTCAATAATTTTGGGGCCCACACTCACGTCACCCCATTTGGCTGTTTCTGAAATAGAAAAACGCATCCCACTAATGCCGGCCTCATTCATCAGGTCCACGATGAGTTTCAGTTCGTGCAAACACTCGAAGTAAGCCATCTCCGGCTGATACCCTGCTTCCACCAGCACTTCGTAACCCGCTTGGATCAACGCGCTGGCGCCACCGCATAGCACAGTTTGCTCGCCAAACAAATCGGTTTCCGTTTCCTCTTTGAAAGTCGTTTGCAATACACCGGCACGGGTGCCGCCAATGCCCTTGGCCCAGGCGAGCGCATTCTTCTTCGCTTTACGGGAAGGGTTTTGAAAAACCGCGATCAATGAAGGCACGCCCTTCCCTTCCAAAAATTGCCGACGCACGATGTGCCCCGGCCCTTTGGGTGCCACCATAATGATGTCCACATTCTTTGGCGGCACGATGGTTTTAAAGTGAATGGAAAACCCGTGGGAAAACACAAGCGTCTTGCCTTTGACGAGATTCGGCTCGATGTCTTTTTTATAACACGCCGCTTGTTTGGTATCCGGCAGAGCCACCATGATGATGTCGGCGCGACGCACGGCTTCGTCAGTGTCGAACACTTCGAATCCTTTTTGCTTGGCCACGCGGCGCGACTTGCTGCCTTTGTAAAGGCCGATGACGACCTTGCATCCGCTCTCTTTGAGATTGAGCGCGTGCGCGTGGCCTTGGCTGCCGAACCCGAGCACCGCAAGGGTTTTGCCCTTGAGATCTTTCAGGTTCGCATCTTTGTCAGTGTATACTTTTGCTGGCATTATATTTTAAAAATTAGGGCAATTGGTTTGCTAGCGCGGTAGCGCTACTTTTCCGGTGCGAGTAAGTTCAATTACTCCAAAGTTTTCCATTAATTCAATAAACTTCGTCACTTTCGTTTCGTTGCCAGTGACCTCGATCGTCATGCTCTTGGGCTGAACATCCACAATTTTGGTGCGGAAAATATCAGTGATTTGCATCACCTCTGAACGCCGCTTGCCATCCACTTTCACTTTCACCAAAACTAATTCGCGATCGATGTATTCGTAATCGCGAAAGTCAGTCACATCGAGCACGTTAACCAACTTGTTGAGCTGACGCACGATTTGCTCCACCGTGGAATCATCGCCGCGAGTGACAATTGTCATCCGCGAAACTTCAGGATCGTGAGTGGGCGCCACATTGAGCGTGTCGATGTTGTACCCCCGCCCACTGAACATCCCCGCCACGCGCGTGAGCACGCCAAAGGTGTTTTCCATAAGAACGGAGATGGTATGTCGCATAGGCTGCATCGATTTCGGGCCGCGAAAACTAGCAACGGGGCATTGTTCGGTCAATCCAATTCACGAAAAAGGGGCTAAAAGAAAGGGTTGTTCGCCTGCTCCTCAGCCACCGTGGAGAGCGGTCCGTGACCGGGACAAATCAACGTGTCGCCCGGCAGAGTCAATATTTCCTCGCGCACTTTGGATTGTGCCAATTCCGGCGTATTAAAATCTTTCCCCATCGAACCGGCAAAAATTGCATCCCCAACCACCGCCACCGCCGGCGCATTGCCCGGCCAGCCTTTGATGACATACGTTACCCCATCTTCCGAATGCCCCGGTGTGAGTCGCGCGGTCACCGACAAGCCGCCCACCGAAACCGCCTCACCGGGCACCACCCGATTACGCTCGGGCGCGCCGCTATTATTCGAGTGCAATACAATTTCCGCCCACCGCTTGCGCACATCCCCAATCGCCGCCACGTGATCGCCGTGCATATGCGTGATAAATAAATGCTGCACATCCAACTCATGCTCATCCGCAATGCGAAATAAATCTTTTGCAAACCAACCCGTGTCAAAAATCGCCCCCACACGCGAAGCCGCGTCCCATGCCACGTAGCTATTCACCTCAAATCCCTCCGCCGTGGTCACCACACGCAACTCGCCCCAACGCGCCAGATCGACCGGCGCCGGTTCCCAACCATTTGCCACCCCCTGCGCTTTCGCCGCATTGAGCCCCAGCCGATCCGCCAGTGCGGCAATGTTCACTGGCGCTTCAATCACACCTTCGGTTTCCCATTCTTTCAACTGCGCTTCAGTCAAACCCGCCAATGCTGCCGCCGCGCTTATGGGCGTTCCCGTTTGCAAACGCGCCTTGCGGCACACATCCCCAATGTGATCTTCCAAACTCATCCGCACGAGTTTGGCAAACCACCCCCACCATTGCCAGCACGCACCGCGCATGTTAAAAACCCCGTGTGCCAACGATCCGCGTAATCTTGCCAATTCTGTTCATCACCCTCCTCGGCGGAAACGGATGCGCTTGGATTAAAAGCATCACTCGCTCCAACACTCCCAAACCCGAATTACCCCCCGTACACTTACCCAACGCCAATAGGCCCGCCACGCCGCTTACCAAGGAATCAGAACTACAATACATCTTCACTGCCGATAATACTGCCATCACCGAGGTGGCCAAATGGATTGACGAAAACACCACCCTCATCCGCACCGACCCCACCCGACGCAAACTCCTTGCCCAGCGCATCCGAACGCGCCTCGACCGGGTCCGCAAATTGTATCTCGCTTTTTTAGAAAAACACCCCGACAACGCCCGCGCGCGTGCTGCTTACGGGAGTTTCCTCGCCCATCTCGATGATCAACAAGGTGCGCTCCGCGAACTTAAAGCCTCTGCTGAACTTGCGCCTTTCAATGCCGCCGTGCACAACAACATCGCCACTCACCTCGGCACGCTTGCCGTGGAATCCGGCCACCACACGCGTGTGGGTGAAGTGTTGGAGGCCTATCAAAAATCCATTCGCCTTGCTCCGCGCTCGCCGCTCTATCGGCACAACTACGCCATTGCACTTTCGCTCTTCCAAAAGGAAACCGCTGCACATTTGAAACTCACACCGCGCGAAGTCACCGAGGAAGCGCTGAAACAAATCACCGAAGCGTTGCGTTTGGATCCCAACAATTTTGAAATCGCCGCTGACCTCGCCGAGACTTTTCACGATTTCAAACCCATCCCACGCCAGAAAACGCTCGCCGCGTGGAATCACGCCGCCACCCTCGCCACCACTGAAGACGAACGCAACTGGGCCGAATTACAAATGGCCATCGTGAACATCGAAACCAATCATTTCGACGAAGCCAAACGGCATCTCGAAAAAGTGAATGTCCAAATTTACGCTAAATTGAAACAGCGATTGCTCAGTGCCATCAAGCACACTCCTAAACAGAATCCCGCTAAGCCCTGAGCGCCGCCAGTAGCTTCTCGTGGATTCCCCCAAAGCCACCGTTGCTAAGCACGCAGAGAATATCGCCTTCCACTGCTTCGCTGGCGACGTGATTCACGATTACATCCACATCCGACAAGTACGTGCCCCCTGCGCCGTGGCTTCGGATGTCAGCCATTAATCGCTCCGCGTCCAGCCGCTCAGCTTCAGGGATTTGCTCCAAACGCGCTACTTGCGCGACGACCACTTGGTCCGCATCCATAAATGACGCGGCTAATTCATCCTGAAAAACACTGCGCCGCGTGCTATTGCTGCGCGGTTCGAAAATCGCCCAAATGCGGCGACTGGGATAACGTGCCTTCAGGGCCTTGAGCGTCTCGCGAATGGCGGTGGGATGATGGGCGAAATCGTCAATCACCGTCACGCCGCACGCCTCGCCGCGCACTTCCATTCGGCGTTTAATCCCCTCAAAGGAATCAAAGGCCGATTGGATTTGCAAATCACTCAACCCGCAATGCCGCGCGACGGCGATCACCGCCAGCGCATTGCGTACATTCAATTCGCCAAATAGCGGCAGTGAAAACTCCGTGCCTCCAATTGAGAACCGCGAACCCTCCACCGCAAACCTCAAGCCGGCCGCATCGCCCAAGCCGAATCGCTGAATCGGGCAATGATCAATTTTCAGCAAGGGCGCGATGTTCGCGTCGTCACCATTGGCAATGAGCAGTCCGTTACGCGGGATGAGATTGATAAAATGGCGAAAACTTTTTTGAATTTGGGCGAGGTTTTCAAAGATGTCCGCGTGATCGAATTCAAGATTATTGAGCACCGCCACTTCCGGTTGGTAATGAATGAATTTGCTGCGCTTATCAAAAAACGCCGTGTCATATTCGTCGCCCTCGATGATAAACCATTCGCTGTTCGTGAAACACGCGCCCTGCGAAAAATTATTCGGAATGCCGCCAATGAGATAACTCGGGTTCAGTCCATTGTGCTCAAACACCCAAGTGAGCAGCGCGGTGGTAGTGGTTTTGCCGTGCGTGCCGGCAATCACGATGGAACGCTTGCCGCGAATAAAAGTTTCCTTCAATAATTCCGGCAATGAACAATAGCGCAATTTGCGTTCCAGCACTGCCTCGGCTTCGGGATTGCCACGGCTGATTGCATTGCCGATAACCACCAACTCCGGCGCATCATTGAGATTCTCTTTGCGATAACCCACCTGCACTTCAATGCCGCGCTCGGCCAGAAACGTGGACATCGGCGGATAAACATTCACATCCGAGCCAGTGACACGCACGCCGCGCTCCTGCAACGCAGCCGCCACCGAGGCCATCGCGGTGCCGCAGATCCCGATGAAATGGATGGATTGGATGTTTGAAAGCATTCCAAATTAACCACAGAGACCCTGTGATGAAAAATTCACGATCCCAAAATTTTCTTGAGCAATTCCCCAACCATTTGAGGGTTTGCCTTGCCGCAACTGGCTTTCATCACCTGCCCCTTCAAAAAATTCAGCGCAGTCTCTTTGCCATTCTTAAAATCTTCGACGGGTCCGGGGTTGGCCTTGATCGCTTCATTGCAAAACGCCTCCAGTTCACCGGAGTCGCTTACTTGCGAAAGTCCTTTTTCCTCAACGATGGCCAACGGTGATTGGCCGCTTTGAAACATTTCGACAAAAACATCCTGCGCAATCTTGCTGTTGATTTGACCGCCCTCAACCAGCCCAACCAATTCGCCAATCGCGCCTGCCTCAAATTTCACATCGGCCACCGAGCCGCCGGTTTCTGTGAGCTTGGCCTGTAAATTGTTCATCACCCAGTTGGACACCGCCTTTGGATTTTTTGCACCCTTCGCCGCCGCCTCAAAATAATCACCCAACGCTGCGTCGCCCACGAACACTTCCGCATCGCTGGCAGGCAATTGATAATCCGCCATCAAACGCCGCTTCCGGGCGAGTGGGAGTTCCATCACTGAAGCCCGGATTTCGGCCAACCATTCTTCCGAAGGCGCGTGCGGCATCAAATCAGGATCGGGAAAATAACGGTAGTCGTGTGCGTCCTCCTTGGTGCGCATACTATCGGTGATGCCGACGACATCATCCCACCGGCGGGTTTCCTGCACCAACGTGCCGCCTTCGCGCAGCACGTTGATCTGGCGCTCAATTTCATAAGCAGCCGCGCGACGCACGCCGCTGAAGGAATTCATATTTTTAATCTCAATCTTTTCGCCTAATTCAGTTTGGCCGATCGGCCGCACGCTGATGTTCACATCGCACCGCACCTGCCCTTTTTCCATATCGCAATCGCTTACGCCGCCGTATTCGAGAATAGCCTTGAGCGCGTTGAGATATTCATAAGCCATATCGGCCCCGGTGATATCCGGCTCGGTGACAATTTCCAATAGCGGCACGCCGGCACGATTAAAATCCACACCGCTATAATCAGCAAAATGAGTGCTCTTGCCCACATCCTCCTCGAGATGCGCGCGGTTAATGCGCACGCGCTCGGTGTCCTCGCCAAATTCAAACTCCACAAACCCTTCAATCGTGGATGGATAATCCAATTGCGTGAGTTGATAATTCTTCGGGTTATCCGGATAGAAATAATTTTTACGATCCCACTTTGAGAATCCGGGCACATCGCAATTCAATAACATTCCCGTTAAAGCCGTCTTTCGCAATGCCTCCGCATTGGGCACCGGCAGCACCCCCGGCAACCCAAGGCACACCGGACACACATTCGTGTTCGCGTCCGCGCCATATTCATTGGCACACCCGCACCACATCTTCGTACGCGTGCGAAGCTGCACATGTGTTTCCAATCCGATGACTGCCTCGTATTCCATCAGGTTAAAATGGGTCGTTTGAGGTGCCAATCAGTAGCTTGTTCATAGGCGTGGGCGGCCCGAAGCAACTCGGATTCGCCAAAGGGTTTGCCGGTCAACTGCAATCCCAAGGGTAAGCCATCTTGTGAAAATCCACAGGGAACACTGATCCCGCAGAGGCCGGCAAGATTGCAGGAGATGGTGAAAATGTCGGAGAGGTACATTTGCAAAGGGTCGTTTGCCTTTTCTCCTATTCTGAATGCGGGTGTTGGCGTGGTGGGGCTGGCGATGAGGTCAACTTCTTCAAATGCGTTTAGGAAATCCTGCCGAATGAGGGTGCGGACTTTTTGAGCGCGCAAATAATAAGCATCGTAATAGCCACTGCTCAAAACGTACGTACCGAGAATGATGCGGCGCTTAACCTCTTCGCCGAAGCCGGCACCGCGGGTGACGCGGTTCATTGCTTCGGGGCTCGCGCCATTCACGCGCGCGCCGTAGCGGACGCCCTCGAAGCGGGCTAAATTGGCCGAGGCCTCGGCGGTGGCGATGATGTAATACGTGGCGATTGCGTACTCGGTATGGGGGAGGGAAATTTCGACGACTTCCGCGCCTTGCCTTTCGAACTCGGCCACGGCAGCTTCGATGGCAGTTTTGACTTCGGGGTTGAGACCTTCGATTTGGTATTCTTTGGGTAAACCAATTTTCAGGCCCTTGATGTCGCCGGTAAGCGCGGCGGGGTAATCAGGCACAGGCTCGGGGACATTGGTGGAATCGCGTTTGTCTTCGCCTGCAATCACACCGAGCAACGTCGCGGCATCACGAACATCTTTGGTGAGCGGGCCGATTTGGTCCAAAGACGAAGCGAACGCCACCAGGCCGTAGCGGCTCACGCGGCCGTAAGTGGGTTTGAGGCCGACGCAACCGCAAAGCGCGGCGGGTTGGCGAATGGAACCGCCGGTGTCGCTGCCGAGCGAGGCGATGCATTCATCCGCGGCGACCGCCACGGCGCTGCCACCGCTAGAGCCGCCGGGGATGCAATCCGTGTCCCACGGATTGCGCGAGGGGCCGAAGGCGGAATTTTCCGTAGAGCTGCCCATCGCAAACTCATCCATATTCACGCGGCCAAAAATGACTGCACCGGCGTCGCGTAGTTTTTGGGTAACGGTGGCGTCATACGGGCTATTGAATTCGCCGAGGATTTTGCTGGCGCAATTGAGCGGGTGACCGTTCACGGCGATGACATCTTTCATCGCGATGGGCACGCCGAGGAGCGGCTTGGATTCACCGGCAGCGCGCGCGGCATCGGCGGCATCGGCTTGGGCAAGTGCGGCGGCGGGGTCGTGGCTGAGGAAAGCGTTGAGCTGGCCGTCCACGGCAGAGATGCGGTCGAGGCAAGCTTGGGTGACCTCGCGCGAGGATAATTCCTTTTGGGCCAGCTTGTCAGTGAGCTGCGAAATCGTGAGCGTGTGCGGCATGGTCACTCGACGATTTTGGGCACGATAAAAAGTCCGTTGACGGTTTTAGGTGCATTGCCCATTGCGGCTTCGTGGGAGAGGGATTCGCGTGGTTCATCTTCGCGCAACACGTTAGTGAGCGGCACGGCGTGGGCGGTGGGTTCGACACCTTCGATGTCCAATTCGTTGAGCTTGTCAACGTACTTGAGAATGTCGCCGAGCTGCAATCCGAGGCGCGCCTCCTCTTCGGCAGTGAGCTCGATTCGGGCCAGCTTCACAGCGTGCTGGAGATCCTCGCGCATCAGTCTAGGCCTCGCCGAATTTTCCTTCGATTAAGGACTGGATGGCATCCGCGGCACTTTCGGCATCATCTCCGCTAGTTTCGATAACCAAACGCGTCCCATTGGCTGCAGCGAGTGTCATCAGGCCCATAATGCTTTTACCGTTCACGCTGTCGCCGTCCTTGGTGACAGTAATCTCAGCCTTAAACGTGTTCGCCATCCTGACGAATGCGGCTGCGGGACGCGCGTGCAGTCCGGATTGATTAGAAATAATCAACTCCCGGATGACAGCTTCATGATGGCCATTCGTTTCCATAGGTGCCAGGCGCAGGGATTTTCGGGGATAGCCGCCGGTTTGGCGAGGAATTATTCCGGTTGACCCGGATTCATCTGCGCGATCAGACGTTTATTCAACTCCTCGGCAGCATTATAGCCCGTGCTCTTGAGCTTGCCTTGGAAGGCCGCAACCTCTACGAGCCGCGCAATATCGCGCCCCGGTCGCACGGGGATAATAATATGCGGGATGCGTACGCCGAGCACTTCGGTGGTTTTTTCCTCCATTCCGAGGCGATCCACTTCCTCAACTTCATCCCAATCCTGCAAGGACACCACAAGATCGAGCTGCTTTTCGCGGCGGATGCTTTTCACGCCAAACATCATGCCCACATCAATGATACCGATGCCCCGCACTTCCATATGATTACGTGTGATGCTCGCGCTAGTGCCGATGACCTCGCGACCGTCGAGGAGTTTCACTTTGGTGACATCATCAGCCACGAGGCTGTAGCCGCGCTCAACAAGCGCGAGCACACACTCGCTTTTGCCGATGCCGCTATCGCCCTTGACGATAACGCCGACGCCGAGAATATCCACCATACTGCCCTGCACTTGGCCGCGCGGCGCGAACAAATCCTCCAACGCCATCGTGGCGCGGTTGATAAATTTCATCGTGATGAGCGGGCAACGAAACACCGGGATGCCTTCCTTCTCAGCGATTTTTAACAACGCGGCATCCGGTTTGAGATTGCGCGAGTAAACAATGCACGGGATACGATGGCTGCAAATCTCCGCGTAGCGTTCGGCGCGCACTTCAGGCGCAAGCGATTTGAGATAAGTTACCTCTGCCGAACCCATCACTTGCAGGCGGTTGATGGCAAAATATTTTGTGAATCCCGCCAGCGCGAGGCCGGGGCGATTCACGGTGGGCTCCTTAATGGCGCGCTTGAGACCATCGGCACCCGCAAGCAAACGCAAACCCAACGCGGAGGCGTTATCCACGTAAAATTCCTCGACGGTTATTTTGGGCTGGGGCATTTCAGATGGTCAAATATTGAATTCAGGGCCAAGATAAAGATCGCGCGCTTGGGAGTCATTGACAAGGAATTCCGCATCCCCTTCCAGCAGCACGCGGCCTTGGTGAATGAGGTAAGCGCGGTCCACCAGCTTCAACGTCTCGCGCACATTATGATCGGTGATGAGAATGCCGAGGCCGCGCTCTCGCAGGCGGCGCACGATTTTTTGCACCTCGTAAACCGCAATTGGGTCTATACCCGCGAACGGTTCATCCAGCAATAGCAACTGTGGACTGGTGACCAGTGCCCGGGTGATTTCCAGACGGCGCTTTTCGCCGCCGCTCAATTGATAAGCTTTACTGTTTGCAAGGCTGGCAAGGTCGAGTTCTTCGAGCAAACTCTGCAAGCGCACGCGGCGCTCCACAAGGCCGATCTCGCAGGTCTCGAGAATGGCGAGAATATTTTCCTCCACCGTGAGCTTGCGAAATACTGAAGGTTCCTGCGTGAGATATCCAATGCCCGCACGCGCACGGCGGTGCATGGGCAAATGCGTGATGGGCTCTTCCTTAAATAACACGCCGCCTTCATCTGGCTGCACGAGCCCCACGACCATGTTGAAGGTCGTGGTTTTCCCTGCACCATTGGGGCCAAGGAGGCCAACAATTTCGCCGGGTTGCACGTTGATGGAAACACCATCCACTACTCTCCGCTGGCCGTATTCCTTGGCCAGATTTTCCGTCGCCAGCAAACTCATTTTTGGGGCGGACCCAACCGACGCACCGGCGTTTCCGGAGCAATTTCTTTGGGGGCAGGCTTAACCGGAGCAGGGCGTCCTAAATTCGCTTCTTCGTTTTGCTTTGCCCCCAGGTTTCCTGTCAACCGATCATAAATAATTACCGGCGCTGAAAGCTCCCCTCCCTTTTGATCAATAATCTTGGGAAGCAGATTACCCGGTTTCGAGGTCAACACCACTTGCTCGGTGAGCTGGGTGTAAACTGCTTTATCACCCATGGCGCGGCTTTTATTTTCCCGATTGATGATCACCACGTTGCCCTCTGCAATCAGCATTTTTACATTCCCGCCCATTCCCACCATTGGGCCGGGCAGCACTTTTTCGCCCGCGTTCAGCGGTGGTTTTTTAACCGGCTTGGGCGCGGGTTTGTCCGCTTTGTCCATAAAAATCACCGTCAATTTATCGCAACTTAAATCCAATGTGCTATCCACGACCCGGACGTTGCCCTCGTAAATCGCCAATCGTTTTTTGAGATTGTAGTTAAAGGAATCAGATGTGCTTTTCATCCCCTCCTCCTCCACCTTCACTATGGGTGGGGGGGGGGCATTTGCTTTTGCCGGTGCATCAACCGCAACCGCCAGCATTGCGAACGCAAAACTGATACCGGTTATCGTTTTATTCTTATTCATCAATCGAAAAGCCTTTCCTCGTCACTGTCTTCACATTATTGGAAATCGTCAAGGTTGATTCCCGTTGCCGCCATTCAAACCCGCGCCCGCTAAGGGACGCATCGCCATCCGCCCGCCGGAGAGTCATCGGCCCATCCGAGGAGGCAACGTGAGTGCGGAAACTAAATAAACACTCGGGCGCTTCGATAATCAAGCTCACTTTTCGAGCCACCCCGTCATATTCGTAGGTTTCCAGACGCATTTCGGTGATGAGCATCATCCCGCCTTCCACTTCCTTCGCGGTGTCGCCGGTGAGCAAAGACTTCATTCGCCCCGTCGCGCGTTCGTATTCAGGGTATTTGATTCGCTTTTGCCCTGCTTCACTCGGGCCGACTGATTCCCCATCCGCCTCCGGCTGCCCCGGCGCATCCTTACAACTGACCATTGCACAAATTCCCAACAACGCCAGCCCCACGGCAATGAAACATTTATTGTTCACGATAACCCTCCGGATGCCTGAGTCGCTGGAGAATCGCTGGCATCAGTCCCTGCGACCGCAAAATTTTATCGCACACCTCGCGTACCGCGCCCCGGCCGCCGGTGGCGGTGGTCACATATTTTGCTGCGCGCTTCACATCCGGCATCGCGTTACCCACCGCGATGGGCAAACCCACACGATCGAGCACCGCAAGGTCGTTGATATCGTCGCTCATAAAACAAGCGTCGGCCCACGCAAGCTTCGCTTTTTTCAAAATCGACTCCACTGCAGCCACTTTCGGTTGCGGTTGTTGCCACAAATAATCCACCTTCAATTCTTTCGCCCGCACCGTCGTCGCCGCCGACTTGCGATTGGAAACCCACCCCACCGGAATTCCCACATGCTGCAGCAAACGCATCCCCATTCCATCCTGGATGTTGAATTGCTTGAACTCCGTTTTACCGTTGAGGATCACCGTGGCATTCGTCAGCACCCCGTCCACGTCCGTGAGAAAAATCTTCACGCGCTTAAACATCGCCGTTGTTGCCTTTTTCGAAACGCTCATCGCACTGCTTTGTATACTTTTAAAATTTGTTTCAAAACCTTCGGCATATCGCGCAGCGGAATCATATTCGGCCCATCACTCCAGGATTTTTTTGGATCGGGATGCGTTTCGATGAACAACCCATCGGCCCCCGCCGCAATTGCCGCCCGCGCAAGCACCGGCGCAAACTCACCATTGCCGCCAGATTTGTCGCCACCGCCTCCGGGCATTTGCACCGAATGCGTGGCATCGAACACCACCGGGAAACCAAACGATTTCATAATTGGCATCGACCGCATATCAGCCACAAGATTGTTATAACCAAACGTCGTGCCGCGATCGGTGACCAATAATTTTTTACCGCCCACCGCCGTCGCCTTTTTCACCACTTCCCCCATTTCCTGCGGCGAAAGAAATTGGCCTTTCTTCAAATTCACAATCACCCCCGTCCGCGCTGCCGCCTCAATCAAATCCGTTTGCCGGCACAGAAACGCCGGGATCTGAATTGCGTCCACCACCTCCGCCGCCGCCATCGCTTGGGCCTCGGTGTGCACATCCGTCAGCACCGGCACGCCGACTTTTTTGCGCACTTTTGCTAACACCGCCAGTCCCGCCTCAATCCCCGGGCCGCGCTTGGTTTTGCCGGAAGTGCGATTCGCCTTATCAAAGCTCGCTTTGAAAATATAAGTGATTCCCATCCGCTTGCACGTGTCGCGCATCGTCCGCGCCACTTTGAGACAGAGCACCTCATTCTCTATGACACACGGCCCCGCGATGAGAAATAAATGTTTCCCACCGGTCAAGCATCTCCAAAACTGATGATTCGAACCCTCCACGACCGGATGTTTAGCAGCCCACGTACTGAATGTAAAGAGAGCGCGCACGATTGACAATTCCACCCCAAATGGCTACGCTAAATCCAATGCGTTTCACGCCCCTCATTTTCATATTACTTGCCGCCTCGGCCACCGCCGCGCCGCTCAGTTTCAACCGCGACATTCGCCCCATTCTTTCCAACACTTGCTACCAATGCCACGGGCCGGACAGCGCCGCGCGCAAGGCAAAGTTGCGGCTCGACCGCGAAGCGGATTCGCGCGCGGAATTGAAAGGCGGCGCGCGCGCTATCGTACCGGGCAATCTTTCGGAGAGCGAACTCATCTATCGCGTCACCACCGATGACGCGAATGAAAAAATGCCACCCGCCGAATCGCATCGACAACTCACTGCCAAACAAATCGAATTACTCAAACAATGGGTCAAAGAAGGCGGCAAGTACGAAAAGCATTGGGCCTTCACCCCCCCCAAAGCCGCACCATTGCCCAGTTTGAAATTGAAAAACTGGGCGCGCAATGGGATCGATCATTTTGTTCTCGCGCGATTGGAAGCGGAGGAATTGAAACCTTCACCCGAGGCGGACAAGGCCACTTTGCTTCGGCGCGTTTCGTTTGACCTCATCGGCTTGCCGCCAACCCTCGCCGAACTCAACGCCTTCTTCGCCGACAAATCGCCAAAGGCATTCGAGAAAGCCGTCGATCGCCTCCTTGCCTCGCCGCGTTATGGCGAGCACATGGCGCGTTACTGGCTCGATGCCGCACGCTACGCCGACACCAACGGCTACCAATACGACACCCACCGCGATATGTGGCCGTGGCGAGATTGGGTCATCAACGCTTACAACCGCAACCTGCCCTTCGACCAATTCACCATCGAACAACTCGCCGGCGATCTCCTCCCCAACGCCACGCTGCAACAACGCGTCGCCACCGGTTTCAATCGTAACCACCCCATCACCATCGAGGGCGGCATCATCGACGAAGAATACCGCACCGAATACGTCATCGACCGCGTAACCACTTCCGCCCAAGTGTGGCTTGGGATGAGCTTCCTCTGCGCTCGCTGCCACGACCACAAGTTTGATCCCATTTCGCAAAAGGAATTTTATCAATTCACCGCCTTCTTCAATCAAGTCCCCGAGCGCGGAATGCGCGGCTTCACGCCCAATGTAAAAGTGCCCGCTGCATCAAACAAACAACTTATCGCCGAGTTAACCGCTGCGGAACAAAAATTAATGACACTGGAAAAACCCATCGCCACGGCGCAGCACCAATGGGAAAAAACCATCGCCACCCAACGTCAGAAACCAATGTGGGCCACTCATAAACCCTCCAAAACAACCGGCGGTAAAGGAACCTCCTTCACCCCAATGCCCGACGGCTCCACGCTCGTCGGCGGTAAATCGCCCGCCAGCGAAACGTACACGCTCCGGTTACACACCAAGCAAACCGGCCTCACCGCCATCCGCCTCGAATGCCTTACCCATCCCAGCCTCCCACACAACGGCGCGGGCCGCGCATTCAACTCCAATTTTGTGCTCGGCGAATTCGAGGCGGAACTCGTTCCCCCCGCCAAAGACGGCAAGCCGGAGCAAATCAAATTTAAACGTGCCATCGCGGACTATTCACAAAACGGCTACAACATCGCCAATACCATCGACGGCAAAACTAACACCGGCTGGGCCGTCGATGGCCCTTCTAAAAAGGAAAATCGCACCGCCATTTTCATCGCTGAAAAACCGTTTGGATTCGAAGGCGGCACGGATTTGGAAATCCGTTTGCGCTTTAACTTCGACTCAACCCACAGCATCGGACGCTTTCGTATCAGCTTCACTGATTCCTCCAAACCGGAATTCCTCGACCGCAATACCCTCCCCACTCTCGCCGCCATCCCATCCGCCAAACGCACTCCCGATCAAGCCCAACAATTGCGCGACTTTTACCTCGCCACCGCCGCGCCGGCAGATACCAAGGCGTTGCACCAAAAAATCCAATCCCTCCGCGCCCGGCGCGATGCCCTGCCCAAGAACAGCCCCAGCCCAATGGTAATGCAGGATATGGCCACTCCCCGAAAAACTTACGTCCTCGAGCGCGGCCAATACGACCAACGTCGCGAAGAAGTTTCCGCCAACACACCCGCCGCCCTCGGCGCAATGGCGAAGGATGCCCCACGCAACCGACTCGGCCTTGCTCAGTGGCTTGTGAACGGCAGTCATCCGCTCACCGCGCGGGTGGCAGTGAACCGCGATTGGCAACGCCTCTTCGGCGAGGGGCTGGTAAAAAGCACCGAGGAATTTGGGACGCAAGGCGATTGGCCGAGCCATCCGGATTTGCTCGACTGGTTGGCGGTTCAATTTGTGGAAAAGGGATGGGATCAAAAAAATTTAATCAAACTCATCGTCACCAGCGCCACCTATCGGCAGGATTCACGCGCCTCCGCCGCCCTGCTTGCACGCGACCGCGACAACCGCCTGCTTGCGCGCGGGCCGCGCCATCGGCTCGATGCCGAAGTCATCCGCGACAACGCGCTCGCCGCGAGCGGTTTGTTGCTCGACAAAATTGGCGGTCCCAGCGTTTACCCTTACCACCCCAAAGGCCTCTGGTTGGAGCTGAACAATCGCCCCGGATTATCAAAGCCTTACCCCCACGCCAAAGGCGACGCACTCTTTCGCCGCAGCGTTTACACCTATTGGAAACGCACCGTGCCGCCGCCGTCCATGGCCACCTTCGACGCACCCGAGCGCGAGTTTTGCCTCGTACGCCGCAGCCGCACCAACACGCCGTTGCAAGCGTTCGTGCTGCTTCACGATCCTCAATTCGTCGAAGCCGCCCGCCAACTCGCCGCCCAAATGATGGCCGCCGCCAAAGACCCGAAGGCCCGCATCACCCACGGCTTCCGCATCATCACCGCCCGCCCGCCCAACACGCGCGAGCAAGCCATCCTCCAACGCCTCTTCACCGAGCGCTTTGCGTTTTACAAACAGAACCCCAAAGCCGCCGAAGCCCTTCTGGCTATCGGAGAATCCCAAACTCCCGAACCCCTCGCCGCCACCGAACACGCCGCATGGACAACGGTGGCTCGGGCGATGATGAACTTAAGCGAAACGATTACGAAAAATTAAATTTTAAATTACCAATGCCCAAAACCCAATGACCAAGGAATTCCCAATCCCCAATTACCAAGCGCAAGCCAGACGCGTGGTTTTGGAGGGACGAGCTTGCGAGTCCGTTTGCGGATTGAGCGTGCGCGGACCCGCAAGCTCGCCCCTCCATTTTCGCTCATTGAATCATTGCTCATTCCTTGGGATTTGCTCATTGGGCCTTGGTCATTCACCCCTCCTTGAAAAATGATAATTGATAATTCCATAAACCGCCGCCATTTCTTCCACCGCTCCGCCACCGGCATCGGCACCGCCGCCCTTGCCTCGCTGCTCAACGAAAATCTCTTCGCAAAGCCAAAGTTGCCCGACTTAATGTCCGGTTTGCCCGACGTGCCCCATTTCGCACCCAAGGCCAAGCGCGTTATTTATATGTACCAAAGCGGCGCTCCATCGCAGGTCGATCTCTTCGACCCCAAGCCTTCACTCGAGAAACTCAACGGCCAAAACCTGCCGGACTCCATCCGGAAAGGCCAACGCCTCACCGGAATGACCTCAAGGCAGAAAACTTTCCCCGCCGCCAAATCGTTTTCCCCATTTCGCGCCCACGGCCAGAGCGGCACGCAAATCAGCGACGTCCTTCCGTGGCATCACAAAATCGTCGACGAAATCTGCCTCATCCGCTCGATGCACACCGAGGCCATCAACCACGATCCCGCCATCACCTTTTTCCAAACCGGCCACCAACAACCCGGCCGGCCCAGCCTCGGCGCGTGGGCCAGCTACGGCCTCGGCAGCGCCAGCAAAGACCTCCCCGCCTTCGTCGTCCTCCACAGCAAATGCACCGATCCCCAGGCCCAACCGCTCTACGCGCGACTTTGGGGCAGCGGCTTTTTGCCTAGCAATCATCAGGGCGTTAAATTCCGTTCCGGCAACAACCCCGTCCTCTATCTAAACGATCCCACCGGCGACACCCCCCAAGGCCGCCGTCAACTCCTCGATTCACTTGCCCAGCTCAACACCCTCCGCCGTGAAGACACCGGCAACCCCGAAATTGATACCCGCATCGCCGCGTACGAGATGGCGCACCGAATGCAAATGAGCGTGCCCGACCTCACCGACCTCAGCAAAGAACCCGCCAGCACCTTCAAACTCTACGGCGAAGACGCCCGCATCCCCGGCACCCACGCCGCCAACTGCCTCCTCGCCCGCCGACTGGCCGAGCGCGACGTCCGCTTCATTCAGCTTTACCACCGCGGCTGGGATCACCACAGCGGATTGCCAGGTCGCCATCCAAAAATCGCCAAAGAAACCGACCAAGGCAGTGCCGCCCTCGTGCTGGATTTAAAAGAACGCGGCCTCCTCGACGACACCCTCATCATCTGGGGCGGCGAATTCGGCCGCACCGTCTACCGCCAAGGCGGCAACGCCAACAGCTTCGGCCGTGACCACCATCCCCGCTGCTTCTCCCTGTGGCTAGCCGGCGGCGGCATCAAAGGCGGCATCACCCACGGCCAAACCGACGACTGGTGCTACAACATCGCCAAAGACCCCGTCCACGTCCACGACCTAAACGCCACCCTCCTCCACCTCCTAGGCATCAACCACGAAAAATTGACGTACCGATACCAAGGCAGAGACTACCGCCTAACGGATGTGCACGGAAAAGTGGTGAAGAAGATATTGGTATAAAGCAGGATTTAAGAGAAAATCTCGAATCTAAAATGGCAGTGCCTTATGCACCAAGATTGTCGTCAGTAGCCGAAAAGAAGAAATGAAACTTTCACGATTTTTCTTGTTGACAAAACCGCCGAATCAACCAACCTGAC